>CAIVEA010000224.1 GCA_903904765.1 uncultured Chloroflexota bacterium | reverse complement strand
ATGATTAGCTTCGGAATGCAGCCCATCGCCGCCCTGCTCATTGGTTTCAGTGCCGAACATTTCGGTGTGCGTACTGCCATTGAAATCAACGCTGCCCTGCTCATCATCGGCGCGGTACTCATGCTGTCTTTGCGCTCCGATCTGCGAAACTGGGAAGCGAACGCCGTCCCCCCGCAGGGGCAAACTATATCGCCTCCTGCACACTAGACCCCGCCGCCAGCCCCTTGCCCATGCAAGGGGTTTTGTTTTCTCCGCCCTTCACCATCCCCGATGGACTGCTCTCATAAACCACTTAGCGGGAGGGTGATTGACAAGTGTTCGTTTTTAGGCGTATGCTGACTTCAGGATATTCCAAAAATAGTAATATACGCAGTTTGAACGTCTCTTTTTTGCATACACAGACGAATAATCTATTGGTGAGTGTCAAAAATGATCGAAATCCCCAAGACCGTGTGGATTGAAATGCACCGCGATGTGCCAACGCCGGACTCGTGTGATGTAATCGTTGAAACCGACGCGGGCAAGATGTACACCGCACAGTTCATCACGCCACCCTACGTGCAGCGCCAGATGCAGTTGAGCTATACCGTCAGTAAGCAGCTTCCCGATGTGCCTGCGGTACGCTATGTCGCGCTGGAAACGCCGCATGTAGTGGTTGAATCGCTGGAACGGGATGTGATCGAAGATACGATTGACAACCTGCTGGCGTTGGATGTGTTCCAGAGCGTGTTCACCCTCGTCACTGAACACGAAGACGAGCAACCGGCACGAACTACGACCGTTGGCAAGCGTGCCACAACGGAAGTTGCGGCTGTGGTCTTGTCGGATGTTCTGGTGGTGGAAGGATAAAGCGCGAAAAACTCTAACCAATTCGCGTTCATCCGTCTATAATACGCCAGAGCATTCCACTCTGGCGTTTTTGTTTGTGAATCACGCGCAGAAATGCGTTTTAGACATCATCTCGTGGAGTAAACATGGCTAAGTCCAAGCAGCAAGTTCAGGATAGTCCGCTGTACCGTATCCGGCATTCGTCTGCACACATCATGGCCGAAGCCATGCTGGAACGCTTCCCGGAAGCCCACATCGCCATCGGCCCTCCCATCGAGGATGGCTTTTACTACGATTTCGCGCTGCCCCGTCCGGTGAATGACGAGGATATGGCGTGGGTCGAAAACCGCATGAAGGAGATCATTCGCGGCGGTTTCGCCTTCACGGTAAAAGATGTGTCGCCGGACGAAGCCCGCACCTTCTTCGCTAAGCAGCCCTATAAGTTGGAACTCATCAACGATCTGGTAGAAGGCCGTGTGGATGAAAACGGCGCGGAAATCGCCGCCCCTGCCGAAAAACTCACCTTCTGGACGCAGGACACGTTCACGGATTTGTGCCGGGGGCCGCATGTTGAAAACACGCGCCAGATCAACCCGGACGCGATCAGCGTGACGTTCAAGCCGCCGGCTGGCGCATACTGGCGCGGCGACGAGAAGCGCGAACAACTCACGCGCATCTACGGCACGGCATGGGAAACACCAGAACAGTTGCAGGACTATCTGCGCCTGCTAGAAGAAGCTAAAAAGCGCGATCACCGCATCCTCGGCGAACGGCTGGGGCTGTTCACCATCAGCCAGTTAGTCGGCAAGGGGCTGCCACTGTGGAAGCCGTATGGTGCGACGCTGCGCGACACGCTGGAACGCTGGCTGCGGCAGACGCAGATTGACAACGGCTACCTGCCCGTCGTCACACCGCACATCGCCAAGCTCGACCTGTACAAAACATCCGGTCACTACCCGTACTACAAAGACAGCCAGTACGCACCGATCAAGGTGGATGAGGACGAATTCCTGCTGAAGCCGATGAACTGCCCGCATCACATCATGATCTACAAGAGCGAGATGCGCTCGTACCGTGATCTGCCGCTGCGCCTCGCGGAGTTCGGCACGGTCTATCGCTACGAGCAGTCGGGCGAACTGAACGGCCTCACCCGCGTGCGCGGCTTCACGGTAGATGATGCCCACCTGTTCGTCGCGCCCAATCAGTTGCTGGAGGAGTTCAAGAAGGTCGTCGGCCTGATTCAGAACATCTTCACCTCGCTCGGCCTGACGGATTTCCGCGCCCGCGTCGGCACGCGCGACCCGGAAAGCGACAAGTACGTGGGCAGCGATGTACTGTGGGAACGAGCCACCGCCGCCATCATTCAGGCCTGCGAAGACCTCAAGCTGCCCTACAGCGTCGAATCCGGCGAAGCGGCTTTCTATGGCCCCAAACTGGATTTCATGGTGCGCGACGTACTCAAGCGCGAATGGCAACTCGGTACGGTGCAGGTGGACTATAATCTGCCCGAACGCTTCGACATCGAATATGTGGCGGAAGATAACACCCGCCCGCGCCCGGTGATGATCCACCGCGCCCCGTTCGGCAGCATGGAACGCTTCATTGGCATTCTGATCGAGCATTTCGCGGGCGTGTTCCCGGTGTGGTTGGCTCCAGTGCAGGTAATGATGGTTCCGGTGGCAGATCGCCACTACGAGTATGCCGATAGCGTGGCGGCGCAGTTGCGTGCTGCGGGTGTGCGTGTGGAAGTGGACAAGGGCAAAGGGCGCATGGGCGGCAAAATCCGCGATGCACGCGAACGCCACATCCCCTACATGCTCATCGTGGGCGACAAGGACATCGAAGCGCAGGCCGTCAGCGTTCGTCTGCGGACGGATGAAGACCTCGGATCAATGCCGTTGGCCGATTTCCAGAAGCTGATCGTCGGCCTGATCGAATCGCATTCGCTCGTTTTGAAATAGTTTGAATCAAGAAGATCGGGGTGGGCGCACTGTCCTCCCCGATCTTTTTCACCCCCAAACGGTAATCGTCACCAACCTGTAAGCGTCACCCTTTTGCGTAGCAAGGCGCTCCCCCGTTACGAAGTTGTATAGCCCGATGAATACCGGATACTCGCCAACTGGCAAGTCCATCGGTAAGCTGAGGCTTAATTCGGGACTGACGAGCGTCTCATCTGGCGCGTTCCAACTTAAAGCGGGACGTTCCGGCGCGGCAGGTGCGCCGTCCGCCTGTGCCAGCACCCGATATTCTTGAGTCGGTGTCAGATGGATGAACAACGAGTAATTGTCGGCGGGGGTCTGGTTGGCGTTCCAGTAGAAACGAAAACGCAGCACATCACCGGGGCTGGCAGATTCGGTGTTCAGATCATACCCGATCAGATGAATAGCTTCACCAAACAGCACATCCGTGTCATGTTGCATCCGCCATAACCTGAACATAGACATCTGCGGGCCACGCATCGCAGCCCCGCCAAAATCACGCAGGCGCAGCATCTGTTCTAGATAGGTTTTCCCGTCCGAGGATTGGTTTAGCTTCTGAAACGCATCTGCCGATAGCACGGCATACGACATGCCGCGTTGAGTGCGCCATTCCTCCAACGAGTAATCCAGCAGGTTGTCGCTTTGCCACCAATCCACCCACTGACGGGAAGGTATTCCACCCCAGATGGGGTTAAAGGTCTTATGATTATCAGCATCCACAATCACCGTACCGGGTTCAAGACTGGCATCGAACCACTGGCGCATTTGAACGCGGCTGTCTGGCAACCGCCGATTCTGCACCAACCGCCAATCCGCACTCACTTGCGGCAACCATGCGAAGTAGGCCAGCAATCCAACAGCCAGTAGACCACTCCAGCGCAGCACGGCAAAACGAGACGAAAAATGCTCCAACACCTGAACAACCTGCCAGACTGCCAGCCCTAGAAACACACACACAATCGCTGTCGCCGGTAACACATAACGCACAGTAGACGACTGCACTTCGTTATACGAGCTGACCAACCATGGGAACGCGATCACTACCAGCAACCCGAACAGCACAACCGAAGCGGACACCGTTGGTAGAGCGCGGCGGCGAGCATAGCCGTAAGCCAGTAGCCCCAGCACCAAACTGACCGCACACACCACTAAACCTAACGGTTGAATCGTCTGAATCAGGTTACGCAAGACTCTTCCGATGTCAAAAACATTGCGAATCCCTTCGGTCTGGACAACTGCTCCTTCGCGCTGAAGGTTGCCGAAATCCACCCCGTAGATGAACACCAACCACAATCCAGTCAGGCCGATGAGCAGCACCTGAAACGTCAGCACACGCCAGCGGCGCGGCGGACGAAGCGTAT
>CAIVEA010000223.1 GCA_903904765.1 uncultured Chloroflexota bacterium | reverse complement strand
TGCGGTCATACCGGCCGCTAGATCATCTAATTCCGCATCTCGCAAAAATCCTTCGGCTGCGCCCTTCGCGCCAATCTTATACCCCGCGAACACCACAGCCTTACGGATGGATAAATACGGATCGCCTGTCCGCACATAAGTATGGACAAAAGCCGAAAATAAAGCGTCCCCCGCACCAATCGTATTCACAACCTCACGCGGGCGCACGGCAGGAACAAGCCTCACCTCACCCGTCTGCTTGACCGCCAGCAGCGCACCCGCCGCACCCACTCCCACCACCACGATCGGCGTGCCATAACGTGCCATCACCTGCCGCGCCCATTCTTCGGGTGGGCAAGGCAACCACTCATGGCTCATAAACAAGACCGTCGCCGCAGCCATATAATCCGCGTTGTACGGGTCATCCAGCGCCGAAATCGCATGCACATCCGTCGCTATCGGGATCGCCATGCGCTGCGCCAGTGGCAGAAAAGCGCGGGTGAAGTTCACATTACACAGTACTGCCAGCCCGCAACCCGCCAACGCCTGCTCAAACACCGCCTGCGAATATACCTGCGTCTGGATGTCCTTCAGATCAACATGCACCTGCCGCTTGCCGCTGCGGTCATACAGGATGACCGATTGCGGCGTTTGCCCCAACCGGCTCAGCACATACTCCGCCGCGATCCCGCTGTCCTTTAGCGCCGCCTGCACCACGCCGTTCACCGCATCTTGCCCGATCAACGACGCAAACCGCACCGATTGACCCAGTACGGTCAGCGCCTTCGCCACATTGTAGCCCACGCCCGAAACGGTACTCTGCACGCCGAAAAACGGATACCGTACCGGACTATAGTCCAGCGGGAACGAGTCAATTTGCAGCGTGGTCTCCAGATTGATGAGACCCGCCACAAGGATCGGACGGCTCATGCCTGTTCCCACTCACGGGAACGCGCCACCGCCCTCTGCCAGCCTGCATACAACCAGTCACGCTCATCACGCGACATCTGCGGCTCGAACCGCTTTTCCAGCACCCACTGAACCTCGATCTCCGATTGAGACGACCAGAAGCCCGTCGCCAGCCCTGCCAGATACGCCGCACCCAGCGCCGTCGTCTCCGTCACCGCCGGACGTTCCACCGGAACACCTAACACATCGGCCTGAAACTGCATCAAGAAATCATTCCGCACCGCGCCACCATCCACGCGCAGCGCCTGAAGCTCCAGCCCTGAATCGGCCTGCATCGCCTGAAGCACATCCCGCGTCTGATAGGCGATCGCTTCGAGAGATGCCCGCACGATATGGGCGCGTCCGCTGCCGCGTGTCAGCCCGACAATCGTCCCACGTGCATACGAATCCCAGTACGGCGCAGCCAGCCCCACGAACGCCGGCACAACATACACGCCGCCATTATCTTTCAGACTCAGTGCAATCGCTTCGGTTTCCGCCGCGCTGCCGATCATCTTCATCTCATCCCGCAACCATTGCACCACCGCCCCACCGATGAACACGCTACCTTCCAGCATGTATTGCGTCGGCGCATCCGCCACCCGCCAGCCCACCGTCGTCAGCAGTTGATTCGCAGACTCACGGGCGGTACTACCTGTGTTCATCAGCATGAAACAGCCCGTTCCGTATGTGTTCTTCGCCATCCCCGGCTGATAGCAAGCCTGCCCGAAAGTCGCCGCCTGCTGATCGCCCGCAATGCCTGCCAACCGAATAGGCACACCGAACCACTCCGCCACTGTCTCGCCGTACACCATACTGCTCGGTACGACCTGCGGCAGCATCGAGGCTGGAATATTCAGCCGCTGCAAAATCGGCTGTGACCACTCCCCTTTATGGATGTCGTACAGCAGCGTGCGGCTGGCGTTGCTCACATCGGTGATATGCAACCGCCCGCCCGTCAACCGCCAAATCAGGAAGCTATCTACCGTGCCAAACGCCAGCTTGCCAGCTTCCGCCCGTGCGCGTGCGCCGGGGACATTTTCCAGCATCCACGCCACCTTCGTCCCTGAAAAATAGGCATCCGTCACCAAGCCGGTTTTTTCGCGCAGAACGCGGTCAAATCCTTCGCGCTTCAGTGTGTCACACAGACCAGCAGTGCGCCGATCCTGCCACACTATCGCGTTCATCACGGGCTGCCCCGTCTCACGATCCCAGACGAGCGTCGTCTCGCGCTGGTTCGTGATGCCGATGGCCTCAATATCACCAGCACTGACCTGTTTCTCTGCCAGCACCGATCGCGCCACAGCCATTTGCGCGTTCCAGATTACTTCCGGGTCATGTTCCACCCAGCCGGGTTTCGGATAAATCTGCGGGAATTCCTGTTGTGCCACACCCACAATTCGCCCTTGCTGGTTGAACAAAATGGCGCGGCTGGAAGTCGTACCCTGATCGAGAGCAAGAATATATCGAGGCATCGTATTCCTCTGCGTTCTTTCTAACTTGAATTATAACTAACGGAGGCCGTTTTCTATCGGCCTCCGTTAGGAAATCGGTCATCCTTTGATGGTGTTAATCGTCACCGAAACTGGAGCGAGTCGCGCCGTCGTCGCCCGGATCGTCACCGTGCCGGGTTCGGTATGCGCCCGCACGTACATCGCGGCCTGCCCGCCCACCAGCGCAAACGGGTTCTCGCCCACCAGATCAGCCGGGCCGTCAATCTCAAACTGGACGGGCTGTATCGCATACGGCAGCCGATTCCCGTAGCTGTCCACAATGCGGAACACCAACCGCGTCATATCCGCGCCATCAGCCTGAAGTTCCACATCATCCGGTTCCAGCACCAGTGCATGCGGGATTCCGTGTGCTGAGATGCACTGTTCCGCCACAGCCGCACCATTGATGAATCCCACTACCCGCAAATCCGTCACCTTCTGTCCCCACGTCATCCACAACTGAATACCCGTGATCTGGAACGGGGGATACTTCAGATTCGGGAACTGAACGAGATCCGGTTGGACACGCCCGAAAAGTTTGTCACC
>CAIVEA010000222.1 GCA_903904765.1 uncultured Chloroflexota bacterium | reverse complement strand
TAGGCGGCACACGCCCCTTCGCTGGAAACCATTGTCGCGCCCAGCGGCTTGCGGGGTGTACATTCCTTCCCGAAAGCCGGACACTGATTCGGCTTCAAGCGCCCTTGCAGCACCTCTCCGCTGCGACACAACGGCGACTCCTGCGTATGGACGTGTTCCACCGCGAACCGCGCCGCCGCATCATAAGCGCGGTAGCGTTCGCTCAAGCGCCAGCCACTTTGCGGAATCAGCCCGATCCCGCGCCACATCCGGTCACACACCTCGAACACATCGCCCATGACCTTCTGCGCGGGACGATTCCCTTCGCGCTGCACCGCACGGGCATAAGCGTTATCCACCCGCGCCTCGCCCGCCTCCAGTTGGCGCACCACCCGCAGAATGCCATCCAGCACATCCAGCGGCTCAAAACCCGTAACCACAATCGGCACATGGTAGCGTTCCGCCAGCGGTTCATACTGCCAGTAGCCCATCACGCTGCACACATGCCCCGCCGCCAGAAACGCCTGTACGCGGTTGCTGGGCGAGGACATCAACGCCTCAATCGCGGGTGGAACCAGCACATGCGACACCAGCATTGAGAAGTTGCTCACACCGCCCTTCTCCGCCAGCACCACCGCCTGCGCGTTGGCCGGCGCAGTCGTCTCGAAGCCGATGCCGAAGAACACCACCTGTTTGGCGGGATTCTCGCGGGCGATTTTGAGCGCATCCAGCGGCGAATACACAATGCGGACATCGCCGCCGCTGCTTCTCACGCTGAACAGGTCGCGTTCGCTGCCGGGGACGCGCAGCATATCCCCAAACGAGCAGAAGATCACATCGGGATGCGCCGCAATCGCCAGCGCCTTATCAATCGTTTCCAGCGGGGTCACGCACACCGGACAGCCGGGACCGTGAATCAATTCCACTTCGGGCGGCAGCAGCTGGTCAATCCCGTTACGGATGATCGAATGCGTTTGTCCGCCGCACACTTCCATCAGCGCCCACGAACGAGTCACCGTCTGCCGGATTTCCGCCAGCAGCTTTTGCACCCGTTCATTGTCGCGGTACTCGGTCAGGTATTTCATAGCCGCAGCAGTCCTCTCTCAACTCGTCGGATGGGCGCTTTCGGGATTGAGTTCTTCTTGCAACACGCCCATCTCGTCAATCAGCGCCAGCGTCTCCTGCGCCGATTCCTCATCCAAGACCGTGATGGCGAAACCCACATGCACGATCACATATTCGCCCAGCACCGCTTCCGGCACATATTCGAGGCACACTTCCTTCACGATGCCGCTGAAGTTCACCTTGCCCATGCGTGCGCCCGCATCGTCGTAAATTGCGGTGATCTGCCCCGGTACGCCTAAACACATGTTGATTGCTCCTCTCGCCCCATCATTTTCGTTGTGTCCCCACCATCGCCTGCCCTAACGCCAACCCGCCATCATTCGGCGGGACGAGGTGGTGTGTGTAAACCGTGAATCCCGCTGCCTGCAACCGCTGAACCGTTCCCGCCAGCAGCGCGACATTCTGGAACACGCCCCCCGTCAAGCCGACCCTCTTGCACCCGGTTTCGGTTCGCAGTCGCCCGCAAACCTGCGCCGTCACATCCGCCACCGCCACGTGGAAACGCGCCGCCCGCACCGCCACCGTCGCCCCGTTGCGTCCGTCCGCCAGCAGCGCCGCCCACACGGGCGCAGGATCGAACACCAGCGCCTCGCCGTCCTGCTGCACATCGAAGGCATACGTGCCGCAATCCTCTGTGCCGACCAGCCCTTCCAGTTCCATCGCCGCCTGCGCTTCGTAGGTGACGGTCTGCCGCAGGCCGATCAGCGCCGCCGCCGCATCGAACAGCCGTCCCATGCTGGTCGTGGGGACGCAGTTCAATCCGGTTTCAACCTGCCGCAGCAGGACACGACGCTCCACCTGCGGGCAGGCTTCTACGGGCGGCAAATCCTCGTCCCACGCCTGCCCCGCCGCCCACAGATGCGCCAGCGCCGCACGATACGGGCGCTTGATGGCTGCATCCCCGCCCGGCAGCGGCACAGGTCGCAGATGGGCAGCGCGGCGAAACCCGTCCTGATCCACGATCAACACTTCGCCGCCCCAGATCACGCCGTCCGTGCCGTACCCGGTTCCATCGTAGCATACGCCGATCAACGGTTGGCAGCCATCCAGTTGATGCTCCGCCATCAGCGCCGCCACATGCGCGTGATGATGTTGCACCTTCAGCAGCGGCAACCCCTCGGCCTGTGCGTAACGCGCCGCCCAATCGCTGGTGTGATAGCCGGGATGCAAATCGCACACCACCTGTTCCAGCCGCACGCGGTACAAACGGCGCACATGCTCCACCGCCTGCGTGAACGCCTCCAGCGTCTCGTAATTTTCCATATCCCCGATATGCTGGCTGAGAAACGCCTGTCCGCCCTGTGTCAGGCAAAAGGTGTTCTTCAGTTCCCCGCCCACCGCCAGCAGCGGCGGCGCAGTCCGGGGCAGATGAACCGGCAGCGGCGCATACCCTCGCGAACGGCGCACAGGGAGTTCCTGCCCCTCATAAACGCGAATCACCGAGTCGTCGCAGGGCGTTTCAATCGGGCGGTCATGCAGCAGGAATGCATCTGCCAGCCGTCCCAATCGCTCACGGGCAACCGCGTTATCCGTCACAATCGGTTCGCCGCTCAGGTTGCCGGAAGTCATCACCAGCGGCCTATCCCCCAGCAGGAGATAATGCAGCGGCGTATACGGCAGCATCACGCCCACCTGCGGATTGCCGGGAGCAACCCCTTCCGCCAGCGGACTATCGGCCCGCTTCCGCAGCAGCACAATCGGGCGCTCACGGCTGGTCAACAACCGTGCTTCATCGGCGCTCACCACCGCCAGTCGTTCCGCCGCCGCCACATCGCGCACCATCACGGCGAACGGTTTATCCACGCGCCCCTTGCGTTCGCGCAACCGCGCCAGCGCCGCCGCATCCGTCGCATCACACGCCAGATGAAACCCGCCCAGCCCCTTCACCGCCACGATTGCACCCGCCGCCAGCGCCGCCTGTGCCGCACTCAGCGCATCCTCGCCACGCACGCCCGCGTCCACCGAGCCGCGCTGCTCGAACCACACCTGTGGCCCACAATCGGGACAGGCGTTCGGCTGTGCGTGAAAACGGCGGTGGCGCGGATCGTGGTACTCGGCAGCGCAGGCCGGACACTGTTCAAACTCGCGCATGGTGGTCGCAGCGCGGTCATACGGCAGGCTGCGAATGATTGTGAAACGCGGGCCGCAGTGGGTACAGTTGATGAACGGGTAGTGGTAACGCCGATCCGCAGGGTCGAACAATTCGCGCAGGCAGTCGTCACAAATGCACAGATCAGGCGGGACAAACACGCCCGTTGCGTCCGCCGACTGGCTGGCGACAATACGGAAACCCACTTCCGACAGCGGCAGCAGGCTTTCCTGCACCAGCGATTCAATTCGTGCCAGCGGCGGCGGTTGCGCCGTGAGCGTTTGTACAAAGTGTTCCAGCGCAGCGGGTCGGCCTTCAATCTCGATGAACACGCCGCCGCTGTGGTTGCCCACATGCCCGCTTAACCCGCAGCGTTCCGCCAGATTGTAGACGAACGGGCGAAAACCCACACCCTGTACCACCCCGCGCACGATCAATCGCCGCCGTTCAGGGCTTTCGTTCATCGCGCCGCGCCTTCAAATAGGCGATCCACTCCGCCATCCCAACGCCGGTCTTGGCCGATGTCTCGAACACCTTCAGGCCGGGGCTGACCGCCTGTATATTCGCCAGCGCCGCATCGCGGTTGAACTCCACCGCCGCCGCCAGATCGCACTTCGTGACGATTCCCGCGTCCGCCGAATGGAAAATGATCGGGTATTTGAGGGGCTTATCCTCACCTTCCGTCACCGACAGCAGCACACAGCGCAGCGCCTCGCCCAGATCGTAGCTGGCGGGGCAGACCAGATTGCCCACATTCTCGATGAACAGGAAATCCGTATCCGGCAAATCCAGCCCCCACGAGTCGATATGATTGGCGATCATATCCGCTTCCAAATGGCAGTTGCCACCCGTCACAATCTGCCGGACAGGTGCGCCGCTGCGTGCCAACCGCTGCGCGTCGTTGTCCGTCGCCAGATCGCCCACCAGCGCGGCGGGGCGCAGTCCTTCGGCGCGGAGCAGCGTCAGCGTGCGCTCCAGAAAGGCGGTCTTGCCCGCGCCGGGGCTGGAGGCCAGATTGGCGACGAACACCCCCGCCGACTCAAACCGTTCGCGCAGGCTGCACGCAAGAAGGTCGTTCTTTTCCAGCACACCCCGCCGAATTTCAAGAATACGCGGGCTGCTCATCTTCGACCTCCAGTGAAATGATTTCCAATTCATGCCCCTGCCGCACATCGGCGCTGGACGTGCCACACGCCGGACAGATGAACGCTTGAATGGTCGGCAGTTCCACCACCCGCGCACACGTCGGGCAGTAAATCGCCGCCGGAACAGCCTGTATCACCAGTTGCGACCCTTCCAGCGGTGTACCCGCAGCGGCAATCTCATAGCTGAACAGCAGCGCCTCCGCCACCACGCCGGAGAGCGCCCCCAGCCGCAGATGGACGGCCTGTACCTGCTGCACCCCCGCCGATTGTGCGGCATTCGAGGCGATTTCGACCAGATTTTCGGCAATCGAGAGTTCGTGCATCACACACCCTATGCTGCTTTTGAGTTCATCCTCACCCCGCTGCGCTACGCTTAGCTTCCCCTCTCTATTGCAATGGAGAGGGGATTGAGGGGTGAGGTTT
>CAIVEA010000221.1 GCA_903904765.1 uncultured Chloroflexota bacterium | reverse complement strand
GTTCAAGGATGTATTCCCACACCGGCTCACGCGGGCTACCATGTGCCAGCGTGTAATTGCCAATGACGATGGTGGTGGGCAGTGCGTCCAGATAATCTACATTGTCTTTGGTGAGCGTTTCCCGCGTCCAATTTACGGCTTTGCGGGCATCCGGGTTGAAGGTGCGAATATCCAACCGCCCCAGCGCCGCCCAGTCATGATTCCCGGCGAGGCATAGGTGCGGCAGCGTCCGCAGCCGTTCGACACATTCGTTGGGGTCGGGGCCATAGCCCACCACATCCCCTAAACACCAGACATATTCCCACTGGTCTTTGGCATCGTTCAAGACGGTTTCAAAGGCAGTGAGATTGGCGTGAATATCAGAGATAATCAGAATACGCATATGAAACCTATGAGGCGAGCCGGGAAATAGTGTGCCGAAATCGTACCACGCATGACCGGATTATTCCTCTCCGACCTTTCTAATCATACCCGATTTCACAATATATTAGCAATTTAGCTTGTGGTTTTCCTGTACGATTGGTTTGTGGTTGGCCTTGCCAACTGCCTTACGGTTGCCGCTGGAATTTCCGCGCTGCCCGTGCGGGTGGTACACTTGAGCAAACCAATTTCCAAGTTGATGGGTCTTGTGAATTGCTATGGATGCACGGATTGAAGGGTTACTGCTGCAACTGGCCGCCACACATGCGCCGGAACTGGCGCGGCGCTATGACCGCACTGCTGGGACGATAGAAGAACGCACTGCGCGGCTGGCGCGTGGGCTGGCGAATTACGGGCTGCTGGTGATTCTGAGTGACCAGCCGTTCTCGCTGCAAAAGGTCAGCCGCAGCGCCAGCCAGCAAATCGAACAGTGGGCGCAGGGTTATGCACACATGTACCAGCTATTGTGTCGCCACCTGTTCCCGGCCTTCAGCTACATCTACGCCATGCAAACTGATTCACGCTGGCCGATATTGATCGCGCTCAAGGGGGAGGCCATTCCGGTCATCCAGCGCATCGCGGGGTATATCGCCCCGTATATGGCGCTGCGGCAGATGGTGGATGTTGTCCCTGAATCCGAGTTGATCGGTCTGATGGGTCTGATTCTGGATGAACTGGAAGGCAAGAGCTTGCCGCCAGAAGTCTATCAGAGCGTGTGTACCGAAGCCTGTGGTTTGCTGCGTGCCATGTTGTACACCGATTTGCGCCATCTGGAACTCACCCGCTTTGATCGCGAGTTGTTCACGGACAGCCGCCGCTTTAGCCCTCCACCCTCGTCGCCCGCACCGTCTTCCTTGCCGGAACTGCCTTCGCGGGGCGGGGATACCGCGCTGCTTTCCGCCACGCAAACGTTGGATACCCCGCCGCCCGCCCCCCGTAAGGGCGACTCGGCTCCCGTGTTCTTCAAGCGCACCACGCAGACCGCCGAAGTGCCGCGACCGCCGCTGCCGAGGCCTGATGATGCGCCCAAGCGTTGAGACGCGAAAGCAGTTGATTGCGGATATAATGAAGTTGTAGTTTTTTGATGAGGAGATAATCAGGATGCGCCGAGGGCTTTTCATCATCTGGATAGCGTTGTTACTGCCTGTTGTGGCGCTGGCGCAGGATTCTGCTCAACCCGCGCAAACCCCTGAACCCATTCCGACTGCGTTGCCCACGCCGATACCAAGCGTGATCGCGCCGGACGTTCTGCCGCTGCTCATCAATACCCGCACCGATATGGAATTGCTGGCGGGACAGGTGTTGGGTACAGAACGGCCTGTGGGCTGGAGTGGCAGCATTGATGGCATGAACCCCGATCTGCCGCTGCTAATGCGTCTTGATCTGGAATTGCTGGCGGGGCGGATTCTGGGCAATGACTCGCGCCCTGCGGGCTGGTTTGGCGCTGTCCCCAGTTCGGTGTATGCCATTGCCCGTGACATCCGGCACGATCTGGAAATGCTGGCGGACAGCGTGAACCCTGCGAATGTGCGCCCGCCGGGGTGGGCAGGGTCTGATCCATTGATGCGCTGTGATCGCGCTACGCAAAGCCTCGTCACACTGCTGGAACGCACTACCTCATTCCGTCTGTCGGTGGATGCAAATGAGTCGAGCTACTGTGCGCTGGCGGGGATGCAAGCCTCGCGTTTTGTGGAAACCGGGTTATCCGCTGGCGGCAGTTCCGCCCCGGGCGGTGGGTCTGTTGCGGCGGCGGGAACGCCCATGATTAGCGGTCAGTTCGCGGTGGGCTTCCGCACTCGCTTCGCCACGCAGCCAGCGGGTACAATCCCGATGGGCGAAGCGATTACCCCTGTTGCCCGTAGCTATGTCCAGTTTTCGCGCATGATGCTGGTGCGCGGCGCAGGTTTCGAATTGTTCATTGATTACCGCGACTCGACTTTGAGTGAAGCCGAGTTCGAGGCGTTACCCAACATTGATAATGTGAATGCTTCGCCCACCTGCACGGCGGCATGGTGCAGCTAAATGTTCCGCCTGTTCGTGGCGCTGGACTTGCCGGAGTCTGTGCAAACGCTGCTGGTCGGTTTGTGCGCCGAACTTCCGGGGGTGCGCTGGTCAGCGCGTGAGCAGATGCATCTCACGCTGCGTTTCATCGGCGAAGTGGATGACTCGTGGTTGGCGGTGCTGGATGCCGCCCTAGCGCCCCTGAGCAGTCCGGCATTCCCGGCACGCTTGGCGGGCGTGGGCTGTTTCCCGGCGCGTGGTGTGCCGCGTGTGCTGTGGGCGGGCGTGGAAGGCGGTCAACCGTTGTTGGCGCTGCAACAGGCCATCGAAAGCGCCCTTCGGCGCAGCGGATTGCCGCCCGAACCGAAACCGTTCAGCCC
>CAIVEA010000220.1 GCA_903904765.1 uncultured Chloroflexota bacterium | reverse complement strand
GCGTCTTACACCCCTCTCCAAAGCGGTACGCCGCGTGTTGGAGAGGGGGCAGAGGGTGAGGTTTCTGGAAGGCCGCAGTTGCGCCATTCGCCGCGATCAGGACAATCAATAGGTAACAGATGGCGGAGGCGGCGATGAACGGGCGCGAGCCGAAGGTGTTCCTCGATTATGTGCAGGCGCACGAGCGCGAATGGGGCGGGCAAACCTACCCACAGCGTCCGCGCATGGAAGAGGTGCTGCGGGCGGCAGTGGTCGCGTTCTGGATTGACAGCACAGTAGCCAATGGCAGCCGCCACATCATCACCCTGCATGATGACCTGTCGGTGATCGAGGAGTATTTTACGCGCTTGATTCGCCGCCTGCCGTATGGCTTCCCCACGCGCCGCCTGACCATCGTGTTTCAGCATGGCGAAGAAGTGGAGGCCGGTGTGAAAGTGGCTTTCCGTCCCGTCCCCCGCAAGCTATCTTCCGGTTGAGGCGGATTCCGCCGCGATTTTCTCCAGCATGAATCCTACGAACGCCACCGCTTCCGCAAAGGCGAAGCGTGGTTGCGCGGGATTGCGGCGGCACAGCAGCGCGTTGTGCAGCAAATTCGCCCATTCCGGCCAGTGTGCCGCAGCCCATTGCGCGGCCTGCGGCTTGGATACCTGTTCGCCGGAGCGCAGGGTGTACAGCGCACGACACATTGTCAGCACGGCATAGGCCTGTGCGCCCGGCCAATCGCGGGTTTCATCAATGCGCGTCCGCCAATCTTCGGCGTAGAGGCGTACCACCTGCTGGAACTCGGCGGCGCTGATCGGGTCAATCAGCGTGTCGGGCGGCGCACCGAGCAGCGTCAGGCCATACGTCCGCACGGCGTACCAGTTGGAGAGCCAGTCCGCGCCGGCTTCGATCACATGGAACGGTTCGCCGGGGCTGATGTTCCCCATGCGGCGCGACTGGGTGCGGTAATGCCGCAGCCCTTCCCGCGCATAATATTGCACTTCAATGCGGTCATTCCAAGCGGGGTATTCACGGGCGATGGCCTCGTGCATCTGCCGGACGGACTCAGCTTCGGCCTCGCTGAGGTCAGAGTCGAGCGCCGCCAGCAGGTCAATATCGCTGGAATCGGGGTCAAAATCACCCCACGCCAGCGAACCGTACAAGTACACGCCGATCAGCTTCGCGCCGAACAACGCTTGCTGGCGGGCGATCAGGTGGCGCAGCACCTCGTTGGCCGCCGTATACGGGGTGGGGTGCATCAGAAGGCCACGTTCAGGTTCAGCCACACGCCCGCCAGCAGCGTCATCAGCAGCGGCAGCACGATCAGATAGGCGACGGTGCGGCGGTTGAACACGCCGAGGAACATCAGCGTGCTTTTAATGTCCACCATCGGGCCGAAGGTCAGGAAGGTGATGAGCGAACCGGTGGTGAATGTGCCGACGAAGGCCAGCGCGAGGAAAGCATCTACCGTCGAGCATACACTGAGGACGAAGGCCAGTAGTTGCATCACGATCACGGAGATCAGCGGCCCTTTGCCAAGCGCGATCAGCACTTCCTGCGAGATGAGTGTTTGCAATCCGGCGGCCAGCAGCGAACCGATGATGAGGTAGCGCCCCATCTCGAAAAACTCACTGTTGGCGGCGCGCAACGCTTCCGAAAAGCCCTGCGCCAGCGGCTT
>CAIVEA010000219.1 GCA_903904765.1 uncultured Chloroflexota bacterium | reverse complement strand
GTCACCGAAGCCTCCAGATCGCCCACATCCAACCGCGCCAGCACTTGCCCCGCCGTCACCGTTTGTCCGGCCTCGACCAGTATGTCACGCACGGGCGCGGAAAACTCGAAGCTCAAGCCCACCTGACGAATCGGCTGAAGTGCGCCGGTGGCACTCACCGTCACAACCAGATCGCCCTTTTCAACTGTGATCGAATCTTCAACCACCGTTGTACGCCGTCCCACATCGCCCGTAGGACGATTCCGTAGCACCAGAATCGCACCAAGCGCGAGGGTGGACAGAATGATGACCCAGATGACGATACGCAGCACACGTTTCACGGTCTAGCCTCCAAAGATGCTCAGCTGGTCGCCACCCAGATCAACCGCCAGCACATCGCCCGCTTGCAAACCATTCACAATTTCGCTGGAGTCCTGTCCGCGCAACCCCAGTCGCACCTCGATCTCCTCCAGTAAGCCATCGCTGTTGACAATGTTGACATACGATTTGTCGCGCAGTCGGTCTAGCCGGATGTACTCGTTGGGGACGACCAGCACCTGCGTGCGCTCATCTTCCACCACCGAAGCATCCGCCGTCAGTCCCACCCGTACACGCGGGTCAAACCCGTCGAGGCGCACCCGCACATCATAGCTAATGATGCCATTGTCGTTCGTCCCCAGCAGCGCGATCTGCTCAATCGTCGCGGGCAACTCTAGCCCCGGCAGCGCATCTAGTTTCACCCGTGCTGGCATCCCCGGCGCAACCTGTCGGATGTCCACTTCGTCCACCTGCACCATGACATGCAAAGCTGAAACATCCATGATCTGCATCACAGGAACACCCGGCCCGACAAGACTGCCCACTTCGGTATTCACCGCCGTCACTACACCATCGAACGGGCTGAGTAACTGCCGATCATTCAGTGCCTTCAATGCCTGATCGGACTGCGCCTGCGCCTGCTGGATGCTCACATCCGCCTGATCAATCTGCGCCTGCGTCGGGCCAGCCTGCGCTTGCTCCAGAACCTTCTGCGCTTGCAGCACCCGCGCGTAAGCCGCATTCAGTGAACCGCTGTTGCTGGTTTGCAACGCTTCCAACTGTAAGCGAGCGATTTCTTTGTTGAAGCCCGCTACGCCGATCTGTGCGTCTAGGATTTTCAGGGAAGAATCGGTCTGCACGCCTTGCACCGTGTTCCGAGCCGTGATCGCATCCTGTTCTGCCTGCACCGCCTGATCGTAACGCAGTTGCGCCGCCTGAAGGTCAGTGTCGGATACCGCGTTCTGGATGCCCGTGTACGCGCCCCACGCGCTGTTCACGTTAGCCTGCGCCACCGCAAGATCACCCTCGCTCGGCGGTTGCAGCAGCTTTTCTTTCTGCAACTGCGCCAGTTGTAGCGATTGCAGCGAACGATCATAAGCCAACTGCTCATCATCGCTGCTCAAGCGCCCCAGCACATCGCCGGCGGCCACCACGTCCCCCGGTTGCACCAGCACCTCCGCCACCCGTCCACTTTTGGTGAAACTCAAATCGGCAGAGGCAACCGCCTCCACCAAACCAATCGCGTTCACAGCCACGTACACCGTACCGGGCTGCACCACATAAAACACCAAATTTTGATCGGGCTTCGCAGATTGGAGTTGCCTTGCCCGCATCGAGAACACCAGCGCGGGCAAACCGAAGAAAATCAGCACCAGTACGATCAATGACCGCCGAACCGACATGCTTTATTGTTCCTCAAACGCAAACCGATGGATCAAATGCGAACAACTTGTGCTTTTTCGCGCAATCGCTTTCATGATAGCACCATTTTCCATCGGGGATAGAAGTATCGAGGGGAAAGCTAATCTAGCGTTAAGATGCATAGAATGGTAATATTTAGTTGAGAGAACTTTCACAAAGATTGAGGATACGTATCCCTCTATGTCTCCAAACATCCCGGATATTGTGATTGGACGGCTTCCCATTTACCTTCGCGCCCTCACCCGGTTAGCAAACGAAGGTCACGAAGTCACTTCCTCACATGAACTTGGACGACGTTTAGGCATTAGTTCGGCACAGATACGCAAAGACCTATCCCATTTTGGCGGGTTCGGCAAACAGGGAACAGGCTATCAAATC
>CAIVEA010000218.1 GCA_903904765.1 uncultured Chloroflexota bacterium | reverse complement strand
GTAAATGTTGGGGTTATGCACTGCTCCATTTAGCAAATCGGTCATATTTGCCAAGATACACATCGCACATGATAGCCGTTGATTGGGTTGTTCCAGATGATAGGCAGGATGGGCAATATTCCCATACTGGCGTATACAGTCCCACACATCAGTTTCCGTCCAATCGTGGATCGGCAGCCAATCGTAAACAAAACGCCCCTTGGTTGGGGCGCTGGAGTTGGTGCGGAGTGTGAAAGATTGTCGTTTGGCGCGTGTATGGCTCTCCTGCGCGCGTAAGCCCATCGCACAGATGACGTTGCCGGTTGGGAAGGTGTTTCTTAGCCAACGGCTGATCGGTTCACGTTTCAAATCCGCCGTACAGTAGCGCATCTGGGCAGACGGCCAACACGGGCGTGACGGATCTTTGTAATACCGCTGCCAGATACGGTCAATCAGGTCGCCGTGTGTCCAGCGAACAATGTGTAAAGGGATAGCTTTGCGCTGTGCTAGACCATGAATGTAATCTGATGTGTTGTGCCATTCGGCACGCCCCAGATCGGCATGAACCATCTTCACGTCGCCCGACCAGCCTTCCGCCTGACGACGCTCAAGTAGATGATGACACATGGCATCGGAGTCTTTGCCGCCGGAGACACTCAATACCAGCGCCGCACCGTCGCGGAGTAGTTGTATGGGGTCATGATTCGGCGGCTCATCCAGTGGAAAGAGCGGGAGTTGGTAAGACATGCGCTCACGCCTCCTCAAACCAGATGCCGCTGAAGCGCTGGATGTCGCCGTTATCCAGAAATCGAATCCAGCAGGTATGAATGCCGATGCTGTAGGGACGCACGTTGTCACACAACGGATAGGCGACGACGATGCACTTACGGCGGGGATTGACCGTAGACAGCCCAACCATATGCCCAACAGAACCAGGTTTGGGCAGTTTGGAATGGTGGAAGTTCTGACGCTGACTTTTGAGCATGGTTACACCTCCACCTGTAAATAGGTCAGCAGTTCATCGTGGCAGATTGGCACGCTGCGAACACTCATGCCGTCAGCATTGATGTAAGACACGAACGAGGTGATGGGCTGGCGGTACAGCAGTTTGTAGATGTATTGCGCGGTGATGGTCGCCATCCAGTCGTTTATAAGCAAATCCTGCTCACGCGCTGCCACCAGTTCAGCGCACGAGCGTTCCGGTTCAGGCTGCGGCTTGACTTCCAAATCAGGTTCGAGCAGCGCCGGAAACAGCAGTCCAGCATTGGGCAGATAAGCGTATCTTCCATTCTGCCCATCGATGTAACGCAGTGCGGTTTCAGGATCACTGGTATTGCCAATCACCACCTGCCCGGCATTGAAGTGATTCCCGGCATCCACCCAGATTGCGCCGTTGGCTTTTGCCAGTTCACGCCGCGCCAGATGGTTGTCTACCGCCCCGATAATCAGATTGCCCCAGCGTTCAAAATGCTTTTCGGCATTCACGGGATCGGCAATGGCAACGATGTCCAATCCCAATGCCATATTGAAGCGGCGCATCAGAACGTGTGCTTTCGCCTGTCCAATATCGGCTTCGGTATACAACTGCCGTCCGACATTTTTCTGTTCCACTTTGTCAGGGTCAATCAGGACAATTTGCGGCGTGTGCAGCCGCGCCGCCTTCATGTCATACACCATGCGGGCAACGGAACGTGCAATCTGCGCTCCACTTCCACCTAAGCCGACGATGGAGATGGTCTGGATATGGGTATTCGGATCGAAAACGTTAATGGTCTGCGGCTTTGCAGTGGTCATTTCTCATCTCCCAGCACTTGCGCCAGTGTCTTTTTGACGGGCAGCAGATCAGATTTCGGATAAGCGCGTGCTTTGCGTCCTTCCAGCGCGATAAGCATCTGGCGAATGTCGGACGGGTGCGACTTGCTCTTGCCCCCTACGCCGTGATCGTTGAAACGCGAACCGAGTAAGACCGCCCAATCTTCAGCCAGATTCGTTGTCTGGAGCGCGGTGTCCGTCACGCGCTGCACCGTCCCCCAGCAGATATTCCCGCTGGAAAAGACATTGGGCAGCGGCGCATGAAACAACGGCTCATTCAGGGTGGCAGGACGCTTTTTGACGGCATACACGCCGTACTGCGGGTTCTTGTCCTCAGCAGTGACCCGGATGAGCAGCAGTCCGGGGAGCGGCACGCGCAGCGCCGTTTCCGACCCATCCAGATACAGCCCGGTCTTCTGGGGCGGACGATACTCGACCACCACTTTCTTCACACCCTCCTGTCGCACCAGCAGGGTGTTGTCCGACAGCAGCCCGGTATCGAAACGGACTTTGGCTGAGAGCGCCAGCGCGACCTGCGCCGGGTCTACCGGATGTTCACTCACTCTATCGCCGTCACGTTTATGCAGCATCACGCCGAAGCTGTAAAAGCTCAGGATCAGGGACGGCTGTTCCATCACCGCCTGTGAGAGCAGACGGCCACTCCAATTGGATGCAGGGTTCATCGTTCTTTCCTTTCATTTTGGCTAGGATTTTATAGGTGCGCTGGATATTGGCTTCCAGCGTGGCGAAGAGGACTGGGTTGGCCTCGAGCAGCGTCAGTCCGACGGTTACATCCGCCATGATGCCGTTGGCTTCTTCGATCAGTTCAATGGCGAATGCCAGATCGTTTTCGTCCCATGACAGGGGCGGGATTTCCGCCATCGACTCGTCGTCAAAGTCAATCAGCGTATTGCCGGAACAGGAGAACAACCACGCCAGCGCCCAGCCGACCTGTTTCAGGCGCTCGTCGTCCTGCTGGACCAAGCTGTCGGCGATGATGCGTCCGGCGGTGTAGGCGCAGTCGGGAACTTCGACGTTGTAATGTCCGGGTTCGGGACGAATGCCAAACAATTCCACCAGCGGCAGCAGATCAGCACGGGCGGCGTAGAGGTCAGGATCAGACAGTTCGATGCCGCAGGCGGTCAGGGGAATGCCGTAACCCAGAAATTCGAGATTGTCGAGTGGGATACCGCGTTTGCTGATTTCGCCGCAGATGAAGCTGTCCAGTTCTTTTTCGGATGCGCCGGAGCGAATGCGTTCTACAGCGCCCGTGTAGATGTCAGGAAAGGCGCTTCTCGTGATACACAGCGCCATGCCCACGCCGTCGCCTTCGTCATACACATCGTCATCGCTCGTTTCCCACAAGGGATCGAGCCAGGCAACAGCATTGGCGAGTGCCAGCAGCGGGTCATCGAGCAGCGCCGCTGCCAGCAGTCCAAAAGTCTCCAGTAATTCGTTCATTAGATGCCGTACTCCAGAATGGAAAAGGCGGTCAGGGGGATGGGGGTGAGCTTTGCCAACTGCTGTGCTGCCCGGCGGCAGCGTTCGGTATACCCGACAATTTCAGTGACGGCTTCGGCAATCGTTTCACGCGGGATGCCCATCTGCCCACCTTC
>CAIVEA010000217.1 GCA_903904765.1 uncultured Chloroflexota bacterium | reverse complement strand
GCGGCGATGGCCGCAATCAGTTCGTTGCCAATATCACGTTGCATCAGGCTTCCTTCGCTTCCTGCGTTTCAGTTGTGACGGGGAGGGCTACATGGAAGATGCTGCCAATTTCGGGACGGGTTTCCACCCACAGGCCGCCGCCATGCGCTTCGGCAAGGGTTTTGGCGAGCGAAAGCCCGACCCCGGTATCACCCAACCCCTGCACCATTGGGTTTTCAGCTTTGTATTTGCGGGCAAATACACGCGGAAGTTCGGCCTGCGGAATGCCGCCGCCGCGATCTTCAATCGAGATGAGGATACAGTCGGTTGCACGGCTCAGATTGGGATGCTGCGACAACTGCACATCCTGACGGTGGGCACTGATGATGATCGGGCTATCGTGTGGCGATACGATGTAGGCGTTGTTGAGGAGTTCACCGATGATTTGGTTCAGCCCGTCACGGGAGGCACGGATTTGCGGGAGGTTGTCATCTAAACGCAGGCGCACACTCAGTCCTTTTTCGCGGAACTGGTAGGCGGTGGTGCTGATGGCATCTTCGATGAGGCTAATCACATCGAGCATTTCGTGTACGAGGACGTAGCGGCTGCGGTCAATGGCAGCCATGCTAGTGATGTCTTCCAGTTGCAGTGTCATACGGCTGATGTTGGCGGCGACGCGCTGAAGGAATTTGCGCTGCATTTCGCCCAGAATGCCTGCTGATTCGTCCATCAGCAGGTCTATGTAGCCGATCACCGAGGTGATGGGAGTGCGAAGTTCCTGTACCATGCTCAGAATGAGTTCGGGGTCGTAGTTCTGGTAACGGGTATCGGCGCTGGCAGCTTGCGCTTGGCTGCGAAGGTTGAGCGCATCCACCTGATTCTGTGTAGTGGCTAATTGCCCCTGCACAGTGACGAGTTCTTGTTCGAGTTTGCTGCGCTGTACCGACAGGTCTTCAATCATGCGCGTGAGAGAGCCAACCCCTTTTTCGCCCATTGTTTGCAACCGATCACGGTCGCCGTCGGTGCGTGCCAGCAGCAAATCGCGCTCAGTAGTGAGCGCCTGCCGTTCGGCTTGCAGCCGATTTTGTTCGGCTAAAAGGGTACTCTTCTCGCCCTGAATCTGCTGCATCTCCTGACGTAGTCGCGCCAATTCCTGATGCGATTCGCCGAGTTCCATCTCGTAACCGGAGGCTTCTGCCATCAGGCGGGCACGCTGCTGTTTGAGTGCATCTTGCTTGGCGAATAGGTTGTCGCGGTCGGCACGCAATTGGTCTCGCTCTTTGAGAAGCGCCTCTCGATCCGAGGTGATGTTGCGGAGTTCGGTTTCGAGCGTTTGCAGACGTGCGGCACGTTCTTTTTCGGCAGCGCTGGCGCTGGCAATCTGGGCGCGTTCGTTGAGCAGCGCATCCCGTTCTAAGGTGACTGCATCGAGTTGATTTTGAATGTCAAAACGCTGCTGCGTGAGGTGGTGGACGAGTTGTGTAAGTCCGGCAGGGCCGTTTTCGATGCCGAGCGCACGCAACTGATTTTCGATGTCGTTCAGGCGGGATTCAAGCTGTTCGCGCTCTGTTTCCAATTGGGCGCGTTCTTGATCCATGTGGACCACGACGGCATTCGGTGAGGCGGGTAGCGCACCTGCGCGAATTTCGCTGAGTTGAACTTGCAGGCTGTCACGCTGGGATAGCAAATCATCTTTTTCGCGCCGCAGCGATTCGATCATGGCGCGGTAGATGTTGTCGTTGCGGGTGGCCGTCGCGCCGGCCAGCGCAGTTTCTGCCTGCTGTAGGCGCGATTGCAGGCTTTCGCGTTCCTCGCGCAATTTCTGATGCTCATCTGTAAGGGCGAGGATGCGCTGCGAAACGGATAGCCCTTCCTCGGTGTCGCCCAGCGCAACCGTGACTCGTTTTCGTTCGGAATCGAGTTCCAGTTTGAGTTGAGCAACCTGCGTGCTGAGGTTGCTAATCTGGTCGCGGGCTGTCTGCAAGTTTGACTGCATTTCCTGACGGGCGGCCAGCACGCTGTTGTCGGTGACGGCCTCCATCGGAACACCCTGTACGAGAGCTTCGATGGCGCGTTCTTCGGCTTGAAAACGTGAGTCTCGCGCTGCGTAACTAAGCGCCAGCAGATTGCCCGCGATGACCCCGACCCCTTTGAGCAGTTCACGTTCGGACTCTTCGAGTTCACGCCCGGAGTAGGGATTGCCCACCATCAAGACGG
>CAIVEA010000216.1 GCA_903904765.1 uncultured Chloroflexota bacterium | reverse complement strand
GCACTTTGCGCTGCAAATCGCTGCGGCGCAGGGCGTAAGCCATGCCGGACTGCTTGAGCTGTTCGGAGCGCATCCGCTGGTAAGGGGCGGCGGCACGCAGCGTGGCATCGAAGGCGATGTCGTCGGTTTTGTTGCCAGCAGGGCGCGCCTGAATGTAATGACCGCGTTTGCGATCCGTTTTGGTACGCGAACGACGGCCTGCATGTTTGCGCGTCAGTTTGTCGAGGTTGGTTTGCAGCTTGCGCGGGGCAAATTCAGTGCCGGACTGCACTTTCTTGCCCCCCTCCCACCAGTATGCGTCGCGGTTGTCGAACACATCCTGCGGGGTGGGGTCGGTCTGCCCGAAGTCCGGCGTTTCCTGCTCACTTTGAGAGGCTACGGATTGGCTTTTTTTTTGACCGAGGTCTGTTCGTCGCCTTCCGACGGCTCACTGATTTCCTCACCCTGTCCCCATTCGGAGTTAATCTGCTCCATCTGTTCTTCCAGCGCCGTCATGCTCATCTGTGCATCGGCGAAGGGGCCGCGCTTCAAACGGTGCGGCAGCGCGAGGCGGGCAGCCAGCAGAATATCGCTGTTTTCGACGCGGGTGCGGCCTTGCAGGGCGGCATGGGCGCGGGCGGTCTTGAGGATGACCAGATCAGCGCGGTGACCGTCAATGTGCAGCCCGCTGGTCATGGAGGCAATCGTGAACAGGTCGCGGTTGGTGTATTCCACGCTATCCACAATTTCGCGGGCGGCGGCGATACGCTGCGACAGGCGGCTTTCTTCGGCAGCCCACTTCTCGCGGAAACGTTCGCTATCTTCTTCGTAGGCGATATGGCGCTTCAGAATGTCCATGCGTTCGCTGGCATCTGCAATGCCATGCACTTCCACCGAGAGGGCGAAACGATCCAGCAATTGCGGGCGCAGGTCGCCTTCTTCGGGGTTCATCGTACCGACGAGGATGAACCGCGCCGGATGGCTGAAGCTGATGCCTTCGCGCTCGACCACGTTCACGCCCATCGCCGCCGAGTCCAGCAGCAGGTCAACCACATGGTCATCCAGCAGGTTCACTTCGTCTACATACAGGATGCCGCGATTGGCCATCGCCAGCACACCGGGATCGAAGTGACGTTCGCCCTTCTGAATGGCTTTTTCGATGTCCAGTGTACCCACCACACGGTCTTCGGTGGCGCTCACGGGCAGGTCAATGAAGCGAATCTTGCGGCGCTCGATAGGCAGCTTCTCGCCTTTTTCGGAACGTTCGCGCACTTCATCCGACCATGTTTCGGGATGCGATGGGTCGTCGCCAAACGGCGAGTCCGCGATCACTTCGATTTCCGGCAGCAGCGCCGCCAGAGCGCGGGCGGCGGTGGATTTGCCCGTGCCGCGTTCGCCGCGAATCAGCACGCCGCCGATACGCATGTCAACGGCGTTGAGTGCCAGCGCCATCTTCATGTCTTCTTGACCAACAATTGCTGTAAATGGGTAAACCGGGGGTCGTCTGCTCATGCCGTGTTTTTTCACTCTATGCTAGTTGCAATAGAATCGG
>CAIVEA010000215.1 GCA_903904765.1 uncultured Chloroflexota bacterium | reverse complement strand
GCACGCGGCTCAAGCTCTCTTGCAGCCGTTCGCGCCGCTTATTATTGTTATTGCCCGCCGACGACAGCACATCATTGACGGAATTCTTGACCAGTTCCATCAATTCGGACGATTCTTTAACGAAGGCAAACCCGCGTGTGATGATTTCAGGGTCGGCAATCAGTTCGCCGCTTTTGCTGCTCACGTTCGCCACCACCATCACGAAGCCATCCCGTGCCAGCGTTTCGCGGTCACGGATGATGGCTTTACCCACATCACCCACACCGCTGCCGTCCACAAATACGTAACCGCCGGGAACGCGCTCCGCTACGCGCACACCGTTCTTATCAGCCTCCACCACGAACCCGTTTTCGATCACAAAAACGTGATCTTGCGGAATACCGGACTGCACCGCCAGACGCGCATGAGCGCGTAAATGGCGCAGTTCGCCGTGTACGGGCAGGAAATAGCGCGGATTGGTCAGGTTCATCAGCAACTTCATTTCTTCCTGCCGCGCATGACCGGACACATGAACCGGCGCAATCGGATCATAGATCACATCTGCGCCCTTCTGGAACAGACGATTGATGGTGCGGTTGACCGACTCCTCGTTGCCGGGGATGGTGTGCGACGAAATAATGATCGTGTCGCCGGCCTTCACTTCCAGCTGCCGATGCCGTCCGGTAGCCAGTCGCGCCAGCACTGCCGACGGTTCGCCCTGTGCCCCGGTGACGAGAATGACCACTTTGCTATCATGCACCTGCCCGATGCGACTGACATCGAGGAACAGATCATCCGAAATGTTCAGGATGCCCAGTTCCCGCGCCATCTTGATGTTGGCGGACATGCTATGCCCAGCCACCGCGATCTTGCGCCCATAGCGTTCGGCTACTGTCGCCACCTGATTGAAACGCGAGATGAGTGAGGCGAAGGTCGCCACCATAATGCGCCCTTTAGCCTGCCGGAACACCGAATCGAACGCGCCATCAATCACGCTTTCCGAAGGTGTCCAACCCGGCTGATCGGCGTTGGTGCTGTCCGCCATCAGCAGCAGCACACCGCGCTTGCTGAACTCCGCCAGTTTCGCGTAATCCGGCTTGCGACCATCTACAGGCGTATTGTCGAACTTGTAGTCCCCGCTGTGTACCACCAGCCCGAACGGGGTATTGATGCCGAAGCCCACGCAATCGGGGATGCTGTGGCACATGTGGAAACTTTCCACCACGAACGGCCCGACCTTGATGATGTCGCCCGCAGTAAACACATTGATGCGGGTAGTGTTATGCAATTGCGCCTCACGCAATTTCACATCAATCAAGCCCGCTGTCAGTGGAGTCGCCCAGATGGGCACGCCGGGGAACGCCTCAACCACATGATCGGTAGCGCCCACATGGTCTTCGTGACCATGCGTATACAAAATGCCGTGAATTTTCAGGTCTTTGCGTTCGAGCAGGTACCGAAAATCCGGGATGATGTAATCCACGCCGAACATATCATTCGCCGGAAACATGATGCCCGTATCTACAATAATGGCATCATTCCCTAGCTCAAAGACGGTCATGTTCTTGCCGATTTCACCCAGACCGCCTATCGGGATGATACGGAGTTTTGCTTTTGCCATAATCACAAACTACCGG
>CAIVEA010000214.1 GCA_903904765.1 uncultured Chloroflexota bacterium | reverse complement strand
GCTGGCGGTGCTGGCGATGCTGCAACTCGACCCCGGACGGGTGCTGCTGCTGGTGGTGTACTTTGTGTTCGGGTATCTGTTCTTCGCGGCGGCTTACGGGATTGTGGGGGCGCTCTCCAGTTCGATGCAGGAAGGGCCGCAGTTCGCGGTTATCTTCACACTGCCCGCCGCCATCCCGCTGTACTTTCTGAGTCTGTTCATCGCTTCACCGGATGCGCCGCTGCCTGTGATTTTGAGCCTGTTCCCGGTGACTGCCCCGATTTCGATGGTGATGCGGGTGACGATCAGCACTGTTCCGCTGTGGCAGTTCGTGGTCAGTTTGTCGTTGCTGGGGCTGATGGATGTGCTGATGATCTGGCTGGCGGGGCGGCTGTTCCGCGTTCAATCGCTGCTGGCAGGCACGACTCCCAACTGGCGCGATCTGCCCAAATTGCTGCGCGGCGGCTGAGTTAGAGGTTGGCGACCAGAATCGGCAACTGCTCTTGCAGGAAGCGTTTGAGATCGGGCGGGTCGAGCGTGACACTTTCCAGCGCACCCGCCCGAATCGGGAATACCTCGGGGATGTATGCGCCTCTGGAGGGGTCGAGAAATTCCGGTCCGCTGCGGCGCGTCAGGTCGTAGCCGTGCAGGTGGCACAGATAGTAGTGCTGCTGCACCCAGAAGCCGGTGAGTTCGCCGATGCCGGGGTGTTCGGTCAAAAAGACTTCGTGCAGAATATCGGCTTCCGCGCCCAATTCTTCGAGGAGTTCGCGTTTGAGTGCCTCCTCGAAGTTCTCATCTTCCGGTTCCACGCCGCCGCCGGGGGTGACGTAGTACGGGGCGCGTCCTTCGCGTATCCGTTTGACCAGCAACAGTTTGCGTTCCCGCGTGAGCAGCACGGCGCGGACGCGGTGGTTGAGGGGCATGGGGATGCCGTCGTCGTCGAGGATGAAATCTGTCACTCGCGTTTTTCCACCAGCACACAGGCCGCCGCCTGATGGCCGATGACCTTCTCCACGCCTTCCACGCGCACCGTCAGCGGGCCTTCAAACGGGTCATGGGACAGCACTACAACGGTGGCGTTCAGGCTGAAGCCACGATCTAGCAAATGTTCCACCATCGCCGGATTTTCGGCGATGATGCGCGATACGCAAGCCGGGGTGTCCAGCGGCCACTGGCTGAGGGCGCTGAGGATGCGCCGCGTGATCGTGCCATCGGCAGATGGAATCGGGTCGCCGTGCGGGTCGAGCGCCGGGTCGCCCAGCTTGGTCGCCAGCGCCTCCACAAACCGATCTGAAACCGCGTGTTCGAGGCTTTCGGCTTCGGCATGAACCTCTTTGAGCGCGTAGTTCAACTCGCGCACCAGATACAACTCGATCAAGCGATGGCGGCGGATGATTTTGAGTGCGATCACTTCGCCCTGCACTGTCAGCCGCACGCCTTTGTAGCGTTCGTAGTCAATCAGCCCCGCGCTGACCAGTCGCTGCGCCATTTCGGTGACGGAGGGCGCTTGCACCGCCAAGCCTTCCGCCAGCGCGTTGGTTGAAACGCGCTCCTCGTCCTGTTGTAAACGGTAAACGGCCTTCAGGAAATCTTGTACGGATTTCGACTGGGTGAGGTCGGTCTTTTCCGGCATAACTCCGCTTTCGGCATCCTGCAATCATCTGCTCATCAGGCGTGTATCTCAATTGGGCGCTGACCCTCATCCCCCAGCCCCTTCTCCCTCAGGGCGAAGGGGAGCAAGATGGTTATGCAATTCTTAAATCCCTCGCCATGAGGGAGAGGGATATAGGGTGAGGGTTGCTCTCAAATCTGAATCCACATTGCTCATCATAGCACATTTCCCCTGTGCAGGCAGGTGGGTTACACTCTTGATAGGTACGGATGAAAGCGAGTATCAGGGTGCGACTATGGCGCGGCTGACGGAACGATTGGGCGTGAACCGCTATGATGCGGACGAGTATTACAGGCAGGCGCTCGACCTATACCGTAAGGGCAAGGTGACGCAGGCGCAAACGCTGATGGGGCAGGCGATGGAACTGCTGCCCTCTCATGCCGAGTATGTGGCGGCGCGGGGGCTGATGTATCTGGAGGAGCAGGCGCATATCGAAGCGCGGGCGGATTTCGAGAAGGCGCTGCGCTTGTATCCGCTGGAGATGCTGGCGCACTACGGCTTAGGGGTGATCGAGTACCGCGAAAATCACTACGAGGCGGCGCTGGCGCATCTGTCGTCCGCCTACAAAGCTGACCCGCGCCGCCCGGAAACGCTGTACTTTCTGGCGATTGTCTACCATCGCCTGTCTAACCACGAAGCCGCCCGCCGCCTGATGCAGATGGCGCTGGAGGCGTTTCCCCACGCCGACAAGCGCCGCGCCGATGCCCAGAAGTGGATTAAGACCTTCGAGGGCATCCTCAACGCTGGCTAAGGCGGGGGGGATGGGGGAGAAGTGCGCCCTATTGGGACGACAGTTTCGCAAGGCTGGCGAGAAAATCATCTACGGCTTGCGGCGGGGTCGCCCATGAGGTGACTAACCGGATGGTAGAATGGGTGTCGCTGACCTCATCCCAAATGTAGAAGCCATACTCCTGAGCCAGTTTGTCAATCAGCGGCTTGGGGAAGATGGGAAATATCTGGTTGGTCACAGAATCGGCGCGGAAAGTGTAGCCCCGTTCGGCAATCCCGGTCGCCAGTTTTCCCGCCATCTGGTTGGCATGACGCGCCAGATCATAAAACAGGTTATC
>CAIVEA010000213.1 GCA_903904765.1 uncultured Chloroflexota bacterium | reverse complement strand
TTGCCCGCGCCATTCTCGCCCATCAAAGCGTGAATTTCGCCGGGCAGCACACTTAACCCGACCTGATCGAGTGCGGTCACACCAGAAAACGATTTACAAATCTGACTCATTTCGAGGGCTGGCAAATTCATTTTTTCGTTAACCTATTTCTCTACCCTCTTGATCGCTGAAAAACATTTTTCGATTTCTAAATCAGCGCACTGGGCCTGTGCTTTGCCGGACAATTAGTTCGGTGGGCAAGACAACCGTGCGTGGCGCTTTGGCTTTGCCCATAATGCGTTTAATCAACGTGTCTGCAACCTTGCGTCCCAATTCGTATTTCTGCTGGGCGATAGTGGTTAGCGACGGCACAATATAGGATGACATCATAATGTCATCGAATCCGACAACCGAAAGGTCACGCGGGATAGAAATGCCGTGCGTCAGCGCATAGTTCATTAGCCCGTAGGCCATCAAATCGTTGAACGCGAACACTGCTGTCGGCGGGTCGGGCTGATTGAGCAAAAACTCCGCTGCCGCGTACCCCGATTGAAGCGAAAAATCGCCTTTGTCGTAGATTAAGTGTGGATGCGCTTCGCAACCAGCCTTGTGCAGCGTCTCCAGCACACCCATCCAGCGCGAGCGAATGGTTTCCCGGTAGTCCTCGCCGACCACGAAGCCGATGCGGGTATGCCCGAAATCCAGCAGATGTTGGACAGCCTGTTTCGCGCCATTGAAGTTGTCGGAGATGACCGCATCGGCATTCTGGTCAGCCACCGCCCGGTCTACGATCACCACCGAAAATCCCTTGTCAATCAGGTCTTGAATGCGGGCGGTATGCTTGCCCGTGCTAACCACCACAAAACCAGCCACACGCTGCTTCTGTAGCTCATCGAAGTACACCGCTTCGCGTTCCGGTTGTTCTGCGGTGTTGCACAGCACAACCGTGAACCCGTGCTTGAAACACACATCCTCCACGCCCTTCGCCATCTCAGCAAAGTACGGGTTGTTGTTGTCGGGGATAATCATGCCGAGCGTGCGACTTTCGTTGCGGCGCAGGCTACGTGCAAGGGCGTTCGGTTGATACCCCAACTGCGCGACCGCATCCCGCACGCGGGCTTCCAGTTCCGGCTTAACATAGCCAGACTCGTTCAGCACCCGCGAAACGGTGGCAATCGAAACTTTGGCAAGTTCGGCTACATGATTGATTGTTGCCATGTAAACCTTTACGTAAACCTTTACATAATTATAGAAGGGAGTTTTTCTCTTTGTCAAGCAATTCGATTCGGGCTTTAGTAGAAAGACCTTATGCGAGACAACCACAACCCGATTGCACTCCCCCACCTCACAAACAAAAACGCCGCCACTGAATTGTGACGGCGTTACCGATACGCACGCGGAGGGGCTGCGAATCGCTCAGGTTGTGGTTGCGCCATTAGGGAAGTGACAGTACACGTCACGACCATCTGGCTGGCGGGCGGGTTGCGGGCGTTGCTCTTTGCAAATGGCCTGCGCCAACGGACAGCGGTTACGGAAACGGCAGCCACTTAACTGAAATTCCTTGCTCTCAATATCGGAAGCCGCGTATATCTTCCGCTGCCATTTGCGATCGGTGAGCGCAATCGAATCCAGCAGCAGTTGCGTATATGGATGCTGCGGCGTGGTCAAAATCGCTCGCGCATTCCCAAACTCCACAATCGCCCCGCGATACATCACCGCGATATAGTCGCTCACATAGTAAGCAGTGGCGAGATCGTGAGTGATATACAGAAAACTAGTGTTGTATTCCTTCTTCAGCGACAGGAATAAGTTCACAATATTCATGCGGAGCGAAGCATCAATCATGCTCACCGGCTCATCCGCGATGATGATTTTCGGCCGCGGAATCAGCGCCCGCGCAATCGAAACGCGCTGGAGTTCACCGCCCGAAAACTGATTGGGATACTTCCCCTTCACATCCGCATATTTGAGACCAACCGAGGCCAACGCCTCCTCCATCAGCGTCACCGCTGCCGCAGGATCGGCCTCGTTGACCCGCAACGCCGTGCGTTCCAAATATGAATCCACCGTGCGATAAGCACTGAACGCCTCAAACGGATTCTGAAAGATCGGCTGTACGGTAGATAGAAACTCCTGTTTGGACGGTCTAGCCCCTTCGCCAGCCACGATATGATCGTAGATAAGCGCCCGCCCGGAAGACGGTTCAATCAGGCGCAGCATCACCTTCGCCAGCGTTGTCTTACCGCTGCCCGATTCGCCCACCAAGCTGATGATGACCGGACTATCGCTCTCCACACTCAAATTGACATCATCCAGCGCGTTGATCTTAATCCGGCTGAACAGCCCGCCCAGATGGTATTGTTTATTCAGCCCTTCGGTCTTTAGAACGGTGGTCAATGTGGCGCTCCTTAGACTTTATCTGCGTGATGGCAGGCGACAAAATGCCCGGGCCGATGTTCAACAAACGCGGGTTCTTGGGTCTTGCACAATGCCGTCGCCAGCGGGCAACGCGCCGCAAAACGACAACCTTCCAGTTTATCCCACAGGCTGGGCGGACGACCTGCAATGCCTTCGCGCAGGTGATCGTCGCCAATCGTGGGCAGCGATTCGGTCAGCATCTTGGTATACGGGTGCAACGGCGTTTTGAACACCACTTCAGAGTCGCCAAATTCGACCACTTTAGCAGCGTACATGATGAGCATCTTGTGCGTGATCTGATAATGCACACCCATATCATGCGACACGAACAGGATCGTGTTCTTCATCTGCGCTTGAATATCGGTCAGCAGAAGCAAAATGCCCTTCTGCACCACCACATCCAGCGCCGTCGTCGGCTCATCGGCGAGGATGATGTCAGGCTTGAAGAACGTCCCCATCGCCACCATGATGCGCTGGCGCATCCCGCCCGATAGTTGGTGCGGGTACGCATCAATCGCTTCGGCGGGCAGGTCTAGGCTTTTGACGTACTCTCGAATCTCGTCCAACACATTCGCATGACGACGATCCGCATCCAGAAAATCGAGGAACTGGTTACGAATGCGTACTACCGGATTCAGCGAGTTCATCGAACTCTGCGGAATATACGAGATGCGCTTGAACCAGTAGTCCCGGATCGTCTTATTGGTCACGGGCTTGCCCGCTTTGTCGGTGAAGTTGTACTCCACATCTCCACTGGACAGCGCGAGGGGGTAGCTCAGGTTGCCATAGATGACCTTCATCAGCGTGGACTTGCCGCAACCAGATTCTCCGGCGATGCCCACGATCTGACCATCCGGGATGCTGAGGTTCACCCCGTCAACAGCATTCACCTGACCTCGAACAGTGGTATAGGTCGCAACGATATTATTCAGTTTAATCATGAATGCCCTCGTCTAGTTGCGAAAAGCTGGTTGTACCCCGTTGAGGTGAGGAACAGGCCGAGGAACAACACGATGGTAGTGA
>CAIVEA010000212.1 GCA_903904765.1 uncultured Chloroflexota bacterium | reverse complement strand
ATCTGGCGCGGTTTCCGTGAACTGGGGTGGGGCTATCTGTGGGAGACCGATACGGCGACGGGCGCGGCCTATCCTGAACTGGCGACTGCTCTGCCTGAAGTGATTAACGACGAACACACCAAGTTCCGTTTCTCGGTGCGCGAAGGCGTGTACTGGAGCGATGGTGTGGAATTCACAGCGGATGACATCACCTATTCGCTGGATTCGTATTTCGGCGAACAGTCGAGCTGCATGACGTGGTTCGGCGTGGCAGTCATCAAGAACTATGTCAAGAGCTACACGCAGATTGACAAGTACACGATGGAAGTGGAGACGCTGGTTCCGGCTTATGACTTCGCTACCGCGATGGGTGTCGCCACATGGGGGCCGCGCCTCAACATTGTGCCGAAGCACGTTTTCGAGCAGCAGTCCAACCTGTGCGAGTATCGCAATACCTATCCGGTCACGCTTGGCCCGTACACCGTGAAAGAATTTGACCCGAACGGTTTCTGGCAACTGTGGCAACTGCGTGAAGATTGGCAGCGTTCGGCTTGGGCCGCGCTGGACACCGATGGTTTCATGCCCAAGTACGTCCTGTATAAGGACTACGGTCCGGAAGAAACCCGTTCGCTGTCGTTTGTGCAGAACGCCTATGATGTGGACACGTTCATGAGTCCCGAAAGCATCAAGGCGGCGCAGGCCATGAACCCGGCCATCACCACCTTCTCGCCGAACATGCCGTATCACAACATGGACGATGCTTGCTCGTATGGCATCCTGCTGAACCTGCAACGTCCGCCTTATGATGATGTGAATGTGCGCTGGGCTTTGACGCTGGCGCTCGATCTGAAGTCGGTGGGTATCAACTCGGTCAGCGGTGAGTTCCTCGCCTCGGCCATCCCGCTGGCGGATACACCCGTCAAGCATCCGGTTTACTACGAACCGCTGCGTTCGTGGCTGGAAGAATTCGCCCTGTCGGATGGATACAAGCCGTTTGACACCAACTACACCGCCGATCTGGCGGCTGCGCTGAAGGCTTCGGGCGCGGCGAACGTTCCTGATGATCCGTCGTCCTTCGGTATGGGCTGGTGGAAGTATGATGTCGAAGAAGCAGGCAAGCTGCTGGAAGCGTCCGGTTTCACGAAGGGCGCGGATGGTAACTGGAATCTGTCCAGCGGCGAACCGTGGGTGGTTGATTTCGTGATCCCCGGCGACTGGAACAAGGTCATGCAGCGCGTGGGCTTCTCGATTGCCGATAGCTGGCGTAAGGCTGGCATTCAGGTCAATCTACGTCAGGTGGACAATGCGGAATTCGGCGTAGTGCCGGACACCAACAGCCAGCGCAGCGCCTTGCTGAACTGGACGAACTGCATCTTCTCGAACGACTTCCTGACCGGCTGGCGCAGCATCCAGACCCAGTACGTGCAAGCGTATGACTCGGACACCATCAACAACAGCGCCAATCAGTACCAGTGGAGCAACGCTACCGTCAACGATCTGGTCATCAAGGCCGCTTCGATGGAAACCACCTCTGAAGATTTCTATGCTATTGGTCGTCAGGTCATTCAGGAATTCATCAAGGATATGGCTTACATCAACCTGATGGGTATCCCGACCACCATCCCCACCAATGAAACCTACTGGACGAACTTCCCCAAAGCGGACAACTACTATGCTGTTCCGTACTCGTGGTGGAGTTCGGCGAAGGTAATCGTCGCTAACATCAAGCCTGTTGGTTAGTCGTTCTCAACAGCGTTAAACTTGCGGGCAGCCTGTAACGGGCTGCCCGCCAAGTTTAAGAGTGTCCCGGAGCGTCCAATGCAATTATTCCAATATATCAGCACCCGGATAGGGACTTACTTAGCCGTTGTTTTTATCGGTGTCACGATTACCTTTTTCCTGCCGCGCATGATGCCGAGCGACCCGATTTCGGGGTATATTGCGCGCATGCAAAGCCAAGCCGGACAAACTCTTGACCCGAAAGCGGTTGAGGATATGCGGGCTTCGTTAGAGGAACTGTACGGCCTCAACGGAACCCTTCTGTCGCAGTATGTTGGCTATATGGGGCGCATTGTTCGAGGGTTTGACTTCGGTCCCTCGCTGTCATCGTATCCGCGTCCAGTATCGGAATTCGTTGTCAACGCCATGCCATGGACGCTCGGCCTGCTCATGACGACAACGCTGATCGCGTGGGCTTTGGGCAATCTGGTCGGCCTGCTGGCGGGGTTCTTCCACAATAACAGATTCGCTACCGCGTTGGAGGTGGTGGGGGTGGCGCTGTATCCCATCCCGTATTATGTTACCGCGCTGGTGCTTTTGCTGTTGTTTGCCTACGTGTGGCACATCTTCCCGCTGACGACCACCATTCGCCCCGGCCCGCTCACGCTGGAGAAGATCGGCTCGATTCTTCATCAGTCTATTTTGCCGGGAATGACGCTGGTGCTGGCTGGCTTCGGTTGGAACATCCTCGGCATGAAGGCGCTGGCCTTCGCCACCAAAGAAGAGCCGTATGTGGTGTTCGCCCGTTTGAAGGGGACACGCCCGCGCACCATCATGACCAACTACGTGTTCCGCAACGCGATTTTGCCGCAGATCACCGCGTTGGCGCTTTCGCTGGGCGGCGTATTCAACGGTGCGCTGCTGACGGAAATGCTATTCTCGTATCCCGGTATGGGGTTGTTGCTGCGTACCGCGATTGGCAATGCCGACTTCAATATGCTGTACGGCACGATCACCGTCTCGATTGTGGCGGTGGCGACTGCCGCGTTGGTGATTGACCTGCTGTACCCACTTTTTGACCCACGTATTCGTTACAGGTAATCCCATGCAGATCAATGCCCGCCTCAAAATTGGCATCCCTATTCTGGCGATTCTTGCGCTAGGTAGCTTGATTCTGCCGTTTTTCAACACGGTTGACCCTTCCCAGCAGGGTACATATTTTAAGAATTTGCCCATCACAGGTGAGCATATTCTGGGGACAAATTCGCAGGGGCAGGATATTTTCTGGTTTCTGGTTTATTCCTTGCGAAATTCCCTCATTCTGGGGGTGATCGTCAGCATTTTTACCACGTTTATCGCCACCTTCATCGGCCTGAGTTCAGGGTATATCGGTGGCTGGTATGACCGCGTGGTGATGACGCTGACGGACTCGATCATCTCTATCCCCACGTTTCCCATCCTGATTGTGCTAGGCGCGCTGGTGCGTGGGAATACATCATTCGCCGTCGTCGGGGTCATTCTGGTCATTTTCGGGTGGGCGTGGGGGGCGCGAACGGTGCGCTCGATGGCGCTTTCCATCCGTGAGCGCGAATTCATCAACACCTCGCGGTTTTCAGGGGCGACTACACTGGAAATCATCTTCAGCGAAATTTTCCCGTATGTGTTCGCCTATGTAGTGGTGAACTTCATCAATTCGATCTTGTTCGTGATTAACACTGAGGCTGCTCTCGCAGTCATCGGCCTCTCGAAAGTCGAAATCCCTACACTGGGTTCCATCCTGTTCTGGGCTTTGAACTACAACGCTTTGTTCACGCGCCAGTACACATGGGTGGTCGCTCCGGTCATCACT
>CAIVEA010000211.1 GCA_903904765.1 uncultured Chloroflexota bacterium | reverse complement strand
TGGTGCTGGCGACGGTCTACGGGGACGTGCATGACATCGGCAAGAACCTCGTCAAGACCATCCTGAGCAACAACGGCTACACCGTCCACGATATCGGCAAGCAAGTTCCGGTGAACACCATCATCGAGAAGGCGCAGCAGTACCAAGCCGATGCCATCGGCCTGAGCGCCCTGCTGGTGAGTACCTCCAAGCAGATGCCTCTCGTGGTGAACGAAATGGCGCGGCGCGGTTTGCACATTCCGGTGCTGATCGGCGGCGCGGCCATCAACCGCAAGTTCGGGCGGCGCATCCTGTTCCTTGAGGACACGCAGCAGCCGTATGAGGCCGGTGTGTTCTACTGCAAGGACGCTTTCGAGGGCTTGTCAGTCATGGATCAACTGGTGAGCGATCAACGTGAGGCATTCGTCGCCAGCACCGTCGCCGAAGCCTATGCCGAGATGGGCAAACCTGCCCCCGTCCGCCGCGCTCGCGCCGCTGGCACCAGCAACGTACAGGCCGCGCCGCGCATCCCTGCGCCGCCCTTCTGGGGTGTCAAAACTGTTCAGGAGATGCCGCTGGAAATCGTGTTCCAGCACCTGCACAAGCCGGAACTGTACCGCCTGTCGTGGGGCGCGACCAATACGCACGGCGAAGCGTGGACGAAGCTGGAGCACGAGTTTGACGAACGGCTGGCGCGGATGCAACGAGAGGCGCTGCAAAAGCGTTCGCTGCGCCCGCAGGCCGTCTACGGCTACTTCCCCTGCAACCGCGACGGTGACGATCTGGTGATCTGGGAGCCGCGTCCGTTTGCCGAAGCGAACGGCGCACAACCGGAGCGCGTGGAGGCCGGACGGTTCGCTTTCCCGCGTCAACCGGGCGGCGAACTGCTGTGCATCAGCGACTATTTCGCGCCCATCGAAAGCAGGCAGACCGATGTGGTGGCGCTGCAAGTGGTGACGGTGGGCGAACCCGCCAGCGCCGCGTTCGAGCAGTTGCAGCAGGCCGACCAGTACAGCGAAGCCTATTTCTTTCACGGGCTGGCGGTGCAGACCGCCGAAGCGACGGCGGTCTATGTGCAGCGGGCGATCATCAACGCCGGACTGGGCATTCCCGCCGATCAGGGCAAACGCTATAGCTGGGGCTATCCGGCCTGCCCCGATCTGGACGACCATGCGACGGTGTGGCGCTTGATGCCGCAGGTGCAGAGCGTCCTCGGCGTGTCGCTCACCGAGTCGTTCCAGCTGGTGCCGGAACAAAGCACGGCGGCCATCGTGGTGCATCATCCCGATGCGAAATACTACAGTGTAGGCAATCTTGACCGGACGGCTCAAATTCTGGGCGAGTGAGTGCGGAAAGAGATCAGGCTATGGACGCAACAAGCGCAGTCGCGCTGGAACGTGAAACGATTCTGGCGCAGGGCGTATCGTTCGAGGACTACCTGAACGGCAAATACGGTGTCCATACCGAGTGGATAGACGGAGTGGTGATTGCCATGTCGCCAGTGAGCGCACAGCATGACAGTTTGGCGCGGTTTTTGGACGATTTGCTAGGGTGGTATCTGGAACTGACGGACGGCGGGCGCGTGCTGCGTGAACCGATGGTGATGCGCCCCACGCCGGATTCGCCTGCCCGCGAACCTGATTTACAGGTGTTACGGGCGGACAGACTGCCTTTGCTCAAAGAAAATCTGGTGGCAGGGGCGGCCAATCTGGTGGTGGAGATTGTCTCGCCGGAGAGTTTCAGCCGTGATCGCGGTGTGAAGTTCGAGGAATACGAACGCGGCGGCGTGGATGAATACTGGGTGATTGACCCCAAGCGGCGTGAGGCGTTGTTCTACGTGCGCGACGCGGAAGGAGTTTATCAACCCTGTCCCGTGCAGGACGGGGTGTATGCTTCCAGCGTTTTGCCGGGGCTACGCTTCGCGGTGGCAGTGCTGTGGCAACAACCATTGCCCTCCAAAC
>CAIVEA010000210.1 GCA_903904765.1 uncultured Chloroflexota bacterium | reverse complement strand
TCAAACGGCTTGCCGTTTAGCCCGATGCGCCGCTGTGTGTAGAAGATCGGCCCCGCGCTTTCCAGCCTGATCGCCAGCGCGGTAAGGCCGAAAATGATGAGGAGTACGGGCGAGGCCAGAAGGATGAGCGATAGGTCGAGCGCCCGCTTGAGCAAGCGGTGATAAGGCTGCATCTGTACTTCGCCAATTGCCCCCAGCAGCGGGATACCATCGAGGTTCTCGATCTGCACCTGCCGCAAGTTCAACTGAAACACATCGGGGACGACGCGCACATCTGCCCCGGCGCGGCGGCAGGTTTGCACCAGTTCCAGAATCAGGTCGTGCTGCCGCCATGGAAGGGTGATGATCGCCAGATCAACTTGTTCCTCGCGCAGCGTTTTGCCCAGCGATTGGATGCCGCCCAAGCCCTTCACGCGCCCCAGATCGGCGCTGGCGCGTTCCGGGTCTTCATCTACATAGCCAACGGCCTGATACCCCATCTCTTTGCGGGCGATCATTGTTCGCAGCACCGACATGCCTACATCCCCCGCGCCGATGACCAGCACGCGCTGGATGCCTACGCCTTTGCTACGTAGATAGGCCAGTGCAGTACGGCGTACCACCCGCGCCAGCGACAACAGTACCACGATGATGACGGCGGCGTAGATCAGCATCAGGCGGCTGAACACCAGCGGTTGGAACAAGAAATACAGGCCGAGTACCACGACGGTTGCGTTCGTGACTCCGTTGCCGATCATATACACTTCTTCCAGCCACGAACGGCTGCGGCTGTTGCGGTATAACCCGATGGCGCGGTAGTTGATGAGCAGCAGCACTGCGAACAGGGCGGTATAGGGCAGGTACGGCTCAAACGGAGCGCGGTTGATTTCAAATACAGGCCGGATGAGCTGAACTTCGTAGCGCAGCAGGTAGGCCAGCACAAAGCTGACGAACACCAGCAGCGCATCCAGTGACGGATAGAACCAGCGCGGCATGAAGATAGATTTACGTTCCGTGACTGCGCTCATTTTCCTGTTGTTCATCCGTAATCAGCCGTGAACGCTCATCGGCACTCCGGCTGGCAACCGTCTTTCAGTGAGTGATCTTCAGCGCCCGTTGGTAGCTGAGGAGCGTCTGGCGGGCGGTTTCCGCCCACGTATAACGCTCTGCCGCCGCTTGTCCGCGCTCCGCCGCCTGTGTGCGCCACCCGTCATCTTGTGCGGCGCGGCGCAGTGCTTCTGTCCATGCTGTCGGCTCGTGAGGCGGCAGGCACAAGCCCGCATCCCCCACCACTTCCGGCAGTGATGATGCGTCCGATACGATGACCGGCGTGCCGCAGGCCATTGCCTCCAGCACGGGCAAGCCGAACCCTTCAAAAACCGAGGGGTAGACCAGCACTTCGGCGCTATTGTACCAGAGTGGTAAGTCTTGGGCAGGGATATATCCGGGTAATGTGACGGAATCTTGCAAACCTAAGCGTTCGATGGCGGTGAAAATCGGCTCGTAGTCCCAACCTTTGCCCCCGGCCAGTACCAGCGGCAGTCGCACGGTTTCTGGCAGCGCGGCATAGGCTTCGAGGAGCATAGGCAGGTTTTTGCGCGGCTCCAATGTGCCGACGAACAGCCAGAAGCGTTCCGGCAGGTTGCGGGCGGCGCGGAAGGCAGCACGATCAGCAGCGGGCAGCGGGCGGTAGATAGTGGCATCATAACCGGGCGCGGCCACGTCAATCCGTTCCGCCGGAATGCCGAGCGAAGCGGCGGTATCGCGGGCGGTACTGTGCGAGATGGCGATCACGCGGCGGGCGCGGCGGCACGAGAGCGCGGTGAACAGCCGCAGATACAGGCGGCGGGCTGCCGAAAGTACCTGCGGATAGTGGATGAAGCTGAGGTCGTAGACGGTGACGACGCTGGGGCGCGATAACCATAGCGGTGAGACAAACGCCATTTCGTGTACGAGGTCGAACCCGCCCAGCGCGAAAGGTTGCGCGACTTGTTCCCACAGGATGCGCCGCAGCGGGCTTTCGGTATCGAGGTTGGCGCGGCTCATGGCGATTCCGTCGAACGTCAGGCGGTTTTCACGCCCGACCAGCGCGGTGAAACGCCAATCGGCGGGTGCGGCTGCCGCGAGATGCGCCAGCAACCCGTAGATATAGCCGTGAATGCCAGCCGAACGGTAGCCCGCACGACCTGAGAGTAAATGAGCGTTCAGTCCAATGTGTGTCATAGGCTGGTATTATAAACGACCCGATGCAAGAGGCGTAAGGATAAGCTGCGAATGACCCGAATCACGGCGGAAACAGTGACCAGATTGAGCGAACAGGCGGTTGCGCGGCGTGGCTGGATTAGCGATTTGCTATGGTCGCCCAACGGGCGTTCGCTGGCGGTTGCCAGTGCCGAAGGCATCGTGTTTTTCGAGGCGGATACGCTGCGTTTGCTGGCTGCGCTGCGCGGTCATGAAGGGCCGGTCAAGCACATGGCGGTGGATGCGGACGGGGCGCGGTTGGTGTCGGCGGGGGCGGATACAACGGTGCGCCTGTGGAAATTGCGTGAGGGCGGCGCATGTACCGTTTTGCGCGGCCACTGCGATTCGGTGGAGGCGGTGGCCTTTAGCCCGGACGGTACGCGCCTCGCCAGCGCCAGTACGGATCGCGCTGTGCGCGTGTGGGACGCGCAGGACGGCACGCCGCTGGCAGTGCTGGAAGGCCACAGCGCCGAAATCGCCGCGCTGACGTATGGCGCAGGCGGACGCTTGGCCTCCGGTGGGTGGGATCAGATGGTGGTGATCTGGGACGCGCAGGGGCAGGTGCAGCATCGGCTGGAGCATGGCGACTGGGTGCGCCATCTCACCACCAGCGCAGACCGGGCGCTGCTGGCCTCGTCCAGCCGTGATGAGACGGTGCGCGTGTGGGATTGGGAGCGTGGCGCGGAACAGTTACGCCTGTTCGCGCATGCGGGTGGGGCGGACGCGGCGGCTTTCTCCCCGGATGGGCGATTGCTGGCGACGGGCGGGCGCGATCTGACGGTGAAAGTGTGGTTGCTGCCGGAGGGAGCGTTGCTGCATACGCTGACCGGATTTCTCAAACCGGTGCTGACGCTGGCATTCTCCCCTGATGGGACGCGCTTGGCGACAGGTAGCGGCGATAACCGCGTGCAAGTATGGGGTGTGTCTCAGTCAGATTCCGACCAGTAGCGCAGGAGTTGCTCACGGGCGAAGGCGTACATCTTGCCTTCAATTTCCTCCAGCATGGCAGGGGTGATATGCTGCCACAGATCGCGCTGCATCGTCTCCGGCGAATCCAAGATTTCGCGAATGTCTTCCGGTAACAGGCCAATACGGTCACTAAAGACGTTGAGCGTCTGACTGACACCCCCCGGCTGAAGCTGACCGCCGACGAAATCACGCCAATCGCTGAGTACATTGTCCGGCAGGAAGCTCGTCCAATGGGTAGGCGTTGCAGCCAGCAGCGTGTCGGGTTGCCAGTTGTGCAGGCGGGCGGCATCGCGCTCATCCATATAGGCCAGCAGAATGTGCATCATGGTGAAGCGCCGATGCCATGGTGCCCATTCTCGATCTGCGATCTGCCGCCGCATCATATCTTCCGACCACACTTCATCCACCGCGAGGTGTGCCGCGTAGCCTGCGATGAACACACGCTGCGGGGTGCTGTGCGGGGGGTGCATGGATGGGTGACGGCGAAGCATTTCGCGCCACGCGGGGGTTTTGCTAGGGAAGTCGTAGATGTAGAAATGCGTCTGCTCACGCCGGATTCCCGCACTGTTACGGGCATCCGCCGCGATGCTACCCAGCAAAAAGGCCGGGCGTTCACTATTCAGGGTTTGGCGCACATCGTCGGGCAGCGCAGGGTCTTCGAGGAGTCGTTGTGCGGTTTCGAGGTGTGTAAATGGTGTTGGCATAAGTCTATTATATCGAAGGGGATTTTGGACGGCGAGTAAAGAGTTGCCTGCATCGTGAGGTTCTTCATGATATATCCATGATAGTCCGCTTAACTTCATTGAGTTCATGATTAACTTGGGTTAAAATGGTTTTATTGTGTTCGGAATTCGGTTTTGCGTGAGGTGAATACATGGCAACTGTCGCAGCCATCACTGGCGATCATTCAACTGAAGCACCAACGAAACCGGCGTGGCAAACGCAGGCGTGGTGGGAACCGCGTCTGGTGGTAGTCACGCTGGCCGCGATTTTGACGAGCCTGCTTGCTGAACAGATGGAGTGGTCGCCGGAACTGATACTCGGCCTCAACATCCTGTCGTTTGTGGCGGGCGGCGTGTTTGGCGTAAAGACGGCGCTGGAAAGCCTGCGTGAGTGCCGGATTGATGTGGATATGCTGATGGTGTTGGCTGCGCTGGGCGCGGCCTCGGTTGACCAGTGGCATGAAGGCGCAATCCTGTTGTTCCTGTTCTCGTTGAGCAACGTCTTGCAGGATTACGCGATTGGTCGCAGCCGTCAGGCCATCCGAAGCTTGATGAAGCTGTATCCTTCGGAGGCGAAGGTGCGGCGTGAGGGGCGGGTGGATGTAATGCCTGTCAGTGCGATTCAGGTGGGTGACACCGTACTGATCGAACCGGGCGAACGCATTCCGGTGGATGGACTGGTTCGCAACGGGCGCTCGGCGGTGGATCAAGCGCCGATTACGGGCGAATCCATGCCCGTTGAGAAGGTGGTGGGCGATAAGGTGTTCGCTGGCACATTGAACGGGCAGGGTGCGTTGGATGTGGAAGCGACACAGGCGGCGCGGGATACTACGCTGGCGCGGATTATCAAAATGGTGGAAGAGGCGCAGGACTCGAAAGCGCCCACTGAACGTTTCCTCGACAAATTCGAGCAGATCTATGCGATGGTCATCATCGGCACGGTGCTGCTGTTCATCATCATCCCGCCCGCGCTATTTCAGATTGATTTCTCGGCTAACTTCTACCGCGCGATGGTGCTGATGACGGTGGCCTCGCCGTGTGCGCTGGTTATCAGTGTGCCGGCCTCGTTCATCTCGGCGATTGCAGCCGGAGCGCGTAATGGTGTGCTGTTCAAAGGCGGCGCATACCTAGAAGCGATGGCTGGAATTAAGGCGATTGCCTTCGACAAGACGGGGACGCTGACCAAAGGCAAGCCGGCTGTGACCGATCTGGTGTCGTGCTGCGAGCTGTGCGAGGATGACTTGCTCTCGGTGGCGGCTGCCGTCGAGAACCGTTCCGAACACCCGCTGGCGAAGGCTATTGTGCGGGCCGCTGTGGAGCGCGGCATTCATATCGGCGAGGTGGACGAGTTTGAAGCGGTAGCCGGTATGGGCATCGTCTCCAAAGTGAACGGGAGTACCGTGCATCTGGGCAGCATCAAGTATCTGGCGAGTACATCCAACCCCATGCCACCTCGCTTGCTGCCGGATTTTGAACGGCTGGAGGCCGAAGGTAAGACGGTGATCGGCGTGGTGCGCGAAGGCCATTGTCAGACCTGCGGCGCGTGTGAATTCAAGCACGAGAAGGCCGACTGGATGGGGTTAATTGCGATGGCGGACGAGATTCGCCCCGAATCGAAGGCAATCATCGCCCGGTTGAAGGCCTCCGGTATCGAGCGCGTCGCCATGCTCACGGGCGATAATCCCCGCGTGGCACAGGCTATTGCTCATCAGGTGGGCGTGGATGCGGTTTATTCCGAATTGATGCCCGAAGATAAGGTGAAGGCGATCAAGGAGATTGAGGCGCAGGTGGGGCCGGTGGCAATGGTCGGGGACGGCGTGAACGATGCGCCTGCGTTGGCTTCTGCCAGCGTGGGGATTGCGATGGGCGCGGCGGGTACGGATGTGGCGCTGGAAACGGCTGATCTGGTGCTGATGGGCGATAAACTGGAACTGATCCCTTACGCGATTAGCCTGAGCAAGAAGGCGCGGCGAGTGGTGTGGCAGAACATCACTTTCGCCATCGGTGTGATTGTGGTGCTGATTATCAGCACGTTTATTGTGAATCTGCCGCTGCCATTCGGTGTGTTGGGGCATGAAGGCAGCACCGTGATCGTGGTGCTGAACGGCCTCATCAGTTTGCTGCTGTGGCCGGAAGTGCAGCGCCGCCGCGAGGCCAACAAAAACGCCCATTCCCATTAAGGAAACGGGCGTGTGTTCAGTATCAGGTGTTGTGAAGCACGAGAACCCCTGTTTGGCGATGGCTGGACGGGGGTTTTTTATCGCCGCATACGGGCAAGTGCTTCGGCGGCACGGCGCGACAGGAACGAGTCGGCAGTGGCGGCGGTGGTCGCCAGCGGTTCCAGCGCACGCGGGTCACCCAGTTCGCCCAGCGACCACGCTGCGTTGTAGCGTGACCAGTGGCCTTCACTCTTGAGCAGTTTGAGCAGCCCATCCACCGCCCCCTGTGCTTTGAGCAATCCGAGCGCCTTCGCCGCTTTGCCGCGTGTCCAGTCGTCGGGGTCATTCAACAGCGGCAATAGGCTTTCGGCGGCGCGTGGGTCGCCAATCTGCCCCAGCGCCAGCGCCGCGCTGCTGCGTACCACTGGCTTCGGGTCGCTCAGGGCGCGGATAAGCGCGGCGACAGCGCGTTTGTCTTTCATATACCCCAATGCCGCCGCCGCATTATGGCGCACTTCGGCCTGCGCGTGTTTGAGTGCCTCGACCAGTGGGTCAACAGCGCGAGGGTCGCCAATTTCGGCCAGCGCGGAGGCCGCCCAGTCCTGCACGGTGGTGTTTGTGTCGTGGAGAGCTTCGATCAGGGGTTCGACAGCGCGTTTATCCCCGATTTGCCCCAGCGCCCATGCTGCGTAATAGCGTACTTGCCAGTTCTCGTGGTGCAGCGCACCGATCAGGGCATCCACCGCATCGGCTCCTGCTTCGAGGAGTGCAATTGCAGCGGCTTCGCGTGCGTCGTGGTCAGGGCTTCCCAATGTCGAAATCATCTGTGGAATGGGTCCTGAAGAAGATAAGGCCGTCATCGTGCAACTTCTCCCTAGACACGCAAAATCATGGACGTAAATTTTACTAGATTCATCTCTAGTATATCATGTATCCGGGTCTGTCTCGCGCCCTAACAATTCAAGTGTTTGTTGTTCCAGTTCCCATAATTCCAGTCCCCGCTGGTTCTTGTAGAAGTTTTGCAGGCGGCGCTGCCCGTCGGTGTAGTCTTTCGCCCATTCGCGGGCGAATTCGGTGGAATGAATTTCCTCTAGCGTCACTTCCATCAGGCGCTCCAACTTCATATCGCTGAAGCGGTCAAGGCGGCTGATTGTGCCGTACTGGTTTTTGAGGGGCAACCGCCTCAGCGTATTCAGCAGCCCGTGTGAAGCGACTTGCTGCATGAAATAGCTAAATTCGCCCGACAGGTAAAGCTCCGTGAACACCGTTTCCGGCGGATAGCCTTTGTTCAGCAGCAGACGGGCGGCAGTGGTGAGGATGTGGTGCAGTGCGGGCATGACGGCCTGCTGCATGAACAGGTCAAGTTCGCTCTCTTGCTCGAAGCTAATCTCAATCGCGCCTGCTTGCAGCGCCCCCATCGCTTTCGCCAGCGCCAGCACCACATTCCACGCCTGTCCGCTGGAATCCTGTGCCACCGAGACGAAGCTGGAATAACCCTCGCCAGACTCGATGGTTTCGCGGGCGGCGGGGCCGATGGCTCGGGGGGCAATCAGGCCGACATCCACGAACGGCGGCGGCTCGATGAAGCGGTAGGTGATGTTGTAGGCACTGCCGAAGATCAGCGTTTGACCGCGCCGGAGATAGGGTGAGATTTGTTCCAGATAGACCTGCGGCATGACTTCATCCGGCAGCATGAGGACGATAATCTCGCTGGTTTTCACCACGTCGTTGATGCTGACCGCACTCATACCGTCGGACTGCGCCAGTTCCTTCGCTGTTTCGCCGCGCACGCCGATCACCACATCAACCCCGGAATCGCGCAGGTTGAGCGCCAGCGGGCGACCCAGACTGCCGTAGCCGATCATGCAGACGCGCTTGCCTTCCAGAACGCTCAAATCGCCATGTTCGTCGTGGTAGATAACTGTCATTGCATGCGCTCCCTACAGGTCGGCACGGAAATAAGGAAGATCGTAGCCATTGGTCTGAAAACCGAAGCGCGTATACAGATCACGCGAACGGCGATTGCTGGCCTGTGTATTCACACTCATCAAGTGGATGGAACGGCGGGCAAAGCGCGTAAGTAAATCGTGCAGCAGCACCGCCCCCACCCGTTGTCCTTGCAGATACGGCAGCACCGCCAGTCGTGCCAGATGACCGCCGTCGAAATACAGTGTCGAAAGCTGGTAGCCCACAATCGCATCGTCCACCAACGCCACTGTGCAACTGGAGGCCATGCGGAAGGCATAGCGCAGTTCTTCTGCCGAAAGCTGCCACGGAGGGACGAAGGCCGCGCTATCCACGCGCAGAATGTGGGGCAGATCGCGCACATCGCTCACGCGCACTGTCGCCGGACTGTCGGGCGCAGTCGGGAGTGTGCCGCCGCGTCGTTCCAGCGTCACGATGTCCTCCTGATAGCGGAAGCCGAGATCACTGGCGTAGCGTTGCATCCAGTCCGAGATACCCAGTAGGCAGACCCTCGTCACCTGTGCCGCTTGCAGATTTGCCCGCAGCGTATCCCACAGCAGGCGCAGGATGCGCGGCGGGTCGGCATTGGGCATGACCGCTACAAAACGAATCCACGAGCTATCGTTCAGTGGACGGGATGCGCCCATCACACCCACCAAGCGCCCGCCCATCCACGCCAGCTGCACGATGGACTCGGCGCTTTCCAGCCACATATCGGTTTCAAACCAATCGAGATGGGTATGTACCAGTTCGGTGTGGAACATCAAATCATGGATCGCCTGTAAATGGCGACGATGGTAAGGGGTGATGGTGGCGGTGAACACGGGTGAGTCCCGTCATCAGCGGCGGTTGAGGCGAGAAGGGTAATCCGGCCCCGTGAGCGCGATGATTCTGCAAATGCGCTTGTCCAGCAGACGGCTGCGAATGCGCCCGTCCAGTTCTTCGATGGGTTTGGAGGTGGTGAGGACGGTAGGGCGACGGGTGATGTAGCGGTAATCCAGAATCTGGAACAGTTTTTCCCGCGCCCATGTCGAGCCTTCGTTGCTCAGATCGTCCAGCACCAGCAAGGGCGTGTTCCGCACCATCTGGAAGCGTTGGTCGAAGCTGACCGGCGCGTTGGGGCTGAAGGTGACTTTAAGATGGTCGAGCAGGTCAGGGACGGTGATGAACAGCACATCCACCCCTTGCGCTTGCTGCTCATGGGCAATCGAGGCCGCCAGATGGGTTTTGCCAGTGGCGAACGGCCCGGTGAACAACAACCAGTTTTGAGGTTGACGAGCGTAATCCAGCGCTGCCTGCTGCGCCAGATTGAGGTTGCTGCGTTCTGCGGCGGCTAAATTGTGGACTGCATTGAAGCTCTCGAAGGTCATTTCGCCATATAGCGCCAGCGACGAAATTTGCTCATGCTGGTTACGGGCGGCGGTGCGGTAATCCGGCGCGGTGATCTTGCAGCGGCGGATGAGCGTGTTATCCAGCAGGCGGCTGCGAATGCGCGGGTCGAGCGTATCGAGGTCGGCATTGGTGGTGATGACGGTGGGCAGTTGATGGTTGTAGCGGTGGTTGAGCAGTTGGAACAGCTTTTCCTGCGCCCATGCGCTGGCGTTCTCCGCCCCTAGATCGTCCAGAATTAGTAGCTGGGCGCTGCGGATGCGGTCAAACATCTCGTCATAGCCGGCTTCGGATGACGGGCCGAAGGTGCTGCGGAGATGATCGAGCAGGTCAGGGGTGGTGATGAACAGCACCAGATCGCCATGCCGCAGACGCTCGTTGCCCACCGCCGCCGCCAGATGCGTCTTGCCGCAGCCATACGTGCCTTCCAGCAGCAGCCAGCCTTCGGGATGTTCGGCAAAGCGGGCGGCCATCGTTAGCGCCATGTGCAGCGATTGCGCTTCAGAGGCTTTGAGCATGGACTCGTTGATGACGAACTGCGAGAAATCTTTATCACGCAGCACATCCATCTGGCTGAGTTTACGCAGGCGTTCCTGCCGCGCTACATCCTGTTCGGGCGGGTTGTTCGGGCAGCGGAACAGCTTGCCGAAGCGTTTATCGTCCACTGGAACATCATAGCGAATCACGCCGAGGCCGTCACAGATGGACTGCTGACCGCAGATCGCGCACAGGCCGTTGTTCTCATCGGCATCAATGTTCGATGAAATCTGCATACGGCCCCGAGATATAGTCGTTCCCAGTCGGTTCAGCGCGTCGTTTACCGAGTCCACCGCCCCGTCCTTCGCTTTCCCAGCGTTTCAATATCGAGAGTACATAGCGCCAACTGCGCTTTTCGCTTTTGACCGCCTCGCGGAGGGCATCTGCGATCCATTCCAGCGGGTAATCGTTCTCGGCATCTTTCAACGATTCAGCCATCATCGGCGTAAGGAGGCCGATGTTGTCCTCGTATAGCTTGTAGATGTTAGGACGCTCCGGCAAGATTTCAAACGGAACCGCACCTTCGCCGGGATACCATTCGCCAGCTTCCAACTGGGCGAAGGCTTTGCGCCCCAGTTCAGTATTCACGAAGTACAGTTGCTCGGTTTGCCCGTTCAGGCTGGCAGCAGCCCGCAGTAGCGTCCCGCGTTCCAGCGCTCGTTCCAGCGCCTGCGTTAGTGTCTCGTGTGGGTCGCGTTCCGGTTGGGCAGCCCGCAGGCCGTCCAGCAGTTCGGCGGCGTGAAATTCGCAGCCGCGCAGATAGCGCACGCGCCCCTGTTTCTGGTGCAGCGCCCAGAAACAGAACAGCGTCACTTTCAGTTCCGCCAGATCGTCAATCAGCGGCAGCAATTCGCTGAAAAAAAGCGCAGGGAAAGCGGTGGCGCTCAGTTTGCTGCCGTCCGGGAATCCATCGAAGCGTTTCATCACAGGCTGCTCAAGTCCACGCTGCGCTCGGCGGCGTTCATAAACTTGGTTTGTGTCTTTTCAAAGTATAGCGAAATTGTTCCCGTTGGGCCGTTGCGGTGCTTGGCGATGATGATGTCGGCCTGATTCGGGAACTCGGTAGCTTCATTGTACACCTCATCCCGGTACAGAAACATCACGATGTCCGCGTCTTGCTCCAGCGAACCGGACTCGCGCAGGTCGCTTAGTTGCGGGCGCTTATCCTGCCGCTGTTCCACCGCACGCGACAGCTGCGCCGCCGACAGCACCGGCACATTCAATTCACGCGCCAACTCTTTCATGTGGCGGCTGATGTAGCTCACTTCCTGCACGCGGTTGTTCTGGTATGCGCCGCCCGCGTTCATCAATTGCAGGTAGTCCACCACTACCAAATCAACGCCGTGTTCACGCGCCAAGCGCAGGCACTTTGTCCGCAGGTCGAGAGGGGAAAGCGCCGCCGAGTCGTCAATGAAGATGCGGAATTGACTGAGTTTGCCCGCTGCTTGCATGAAGCGCGAGTATTCTTTTTGCGTCAACTGCCCGCTACGGAGGTTTTGCGAGTTGATGGCGGCTTCCATCGAGATCAGGCGCTGCACGATCTGGTCAATGCCCATTTCCATGCTGAAGATCGCGATGCGCTTGTTCAGCCGCGCCATGTTGATGGCCGCTGAGAGCATGAAACTGGTTTTGCCCATGCCGGGGCGACCCGCAAAGATAATCAGGTCGGACTTTTGTAGCCCGCCCGTGAGCTTGTCGAGGTCTTTGAAGCCAGTGGGCGTGCCGACGGCCAGTTGACTGTCTTGCATCAGACGCTCGATGCGGTCTGAGTAGTCAATCATGGCTTCGCTCATCGGGATCAGATCACGCGAGAGCTGGCGTTCGCTCACATCGAACAGCTTGGCCTCGGCATCGCTGATGACCTGCTCTAGCGTGAGTTCTTCATTCATCGCCAGTGCTTTGATCTGGTCGGAGGCCACCATCAAGCGGCGACGGGTGGCAGCGCGTTCCACCAGTCGCCCGTACACTTCGGCATGAACCGAGGTGGGTGTGTTATTGATGAGTTGCGTCAGGTAGGCCGGGCCGCCGATGTCGTCCAACTGGTTGTAAGCACGCAGTTCTTCCATCACAGTAACGTACTCGATGGGCTGCGTGCGGTCTGCCAGCCGATCAAACGCCTGCCAGATGTACTGGTGGCGGACGAGGAAGAAATCCTCGGCACGCAGGAAGGCCGCCAGCCCGTAATACGATACGGGGGCGATCAGCACCGCGCCGATGGTCGCTTCTTCAGCTTCCTGACTGTAGATCGTCTGGGATGCGTCCCAGTTGGTCGGCATGTCGCTCATAAGGGTTAGGTCTGAGATAGGTTTGACAGATGAAAACGGCGCGTCGTAGCGCACCGTTTCCATGGATTACCGATGGTGAGGAATGGCCACCGCCATTCGGGTTATTCTTCGTTCTCGTCCAGATCGTCCAGATCGAGTGTGTCGAGGAAATCGGCAAAGGCGCTCAGTTTCTTGGAATCGGGCGCGGCTTCGGACGGTGCAGCATCCGCTTTGGGCGCGGCTTCTTCGGCCTCGATGTCCTCGTCTGGCGCTTTGGCGGCTTTGTCCATCACCATGTCGGCCACGAAAATCGGCACATCCACGCGCACGGCGAGGGCAATCGCGTCGCTGGGGCGCGAGTCGATCTCGATCTGATCGCCACCCACTTCCACCACGATACGCGCATAGTACACTTCGTTCCGCAGATCGCTGATGAGGATATGCACCACGCGGCCACCCAGTTCTTGAATGACCGACTTCAACAGATCATGCGTCAGCGGACGCGGTGACGGCATATCTTGCAGTTTCACAGTAATGGCATCGGATTCGCAGGGGCCAATCCAGATGGGCAGATAGCGTTCGCTGTTGGCATCCTTCAACACCACCACCCGGTGCTGCGACATCAAGCTCACGCGAATGCTATCAATGATAACCTCGATCATAGTTCCCCGTTCAATGCCTCATATACGCTACATCCGATTGATGAGATTATACACCGAAGCAGGGTGCTGACAACCGTTCCGGCGCAAGTTTTGCTAGAGTCTCATCTAGCCTTTACTGCTGGTGCAGGCGCAACCACCATCCAAATTTCCCCGTAAAACGGCACTGGAGGGGCTATCATGAAAACAGGATTCAGCACCATGACAAATGCCGAATCCTGTTCATGCGTTGGTTCGAGGGGATGGGTTGACGCTCCCCCCGGAACTTGATAGACTACCGGGGAATACGGCAGACGACCTGCTAAACGGGGCAGTGGCGCAACGGCCGACGCAGTTGACTTAAAATCAACCGGGTAACACCCATGTGGGTTCGAATCCCACCTGCCCCATTATTACACCTTACGTTAGGCCGACTTTTTCCGCACCCGCCCGCATGAACTTCAGACCTTCTTCCGCCAGCATGCCCGGAGGCGCGTTCGGTGGCCGCCACAAGCAAGTGGCTGCGACCAGATCGGCGTTGATGGCGGCGAACGATTCCAGCGCCAGCGGCCCCTTGTAGTGCGCGTCTGCCAGCGCCTGAAACACCGCGTCCCACTGAATTGTACCCGTTCCCACCAGCCCGCGATGGCTCTCGCTCATGTGCATATAACCCAGCGTATCCGCCACCGCCACAATCGGCTTGTAGAAGCCTTCTTCTTCGGTGGTCATCTGGTAGGTGTCGCCGTGCAGTTCGATGTTGGACGCACCGTTGTCGCGCACCGCTTTCACGATGGCTGCGCCGTCCGCCAGCGTATTGAACATATAGGTTTCGTAGCGATTGCAGCACTCGAATCCCAGCGACATGCCGCGCTTGGCGGCGTTGAACGCCACTTCGGTGATGACTTCCACCACTTTTTCGCGCTCGTCCGGGCGGGGCGCAACCCCGGTCAGGTAGCCGTGCGCGAAGCCGATGCAACCGCACAGGTACGTGCCACCGACCGCTTCCAGTTTGTCAAGGCAGTCAATCAAGAACTGCTTGGCTTTTTCCGGCTCAAGGGGGATGTGGGCGTTACGTGGTAGCACCGTCGAAGCTACCACGCCGATTCCGGCATCCTTCAGCGCCTTGCGGTGCGCGGCAGCATCGAAGGTGGACGGCTTGAGCAGCGGAATTTCGATGAAATCAAAGCCCACTTTGCCAGCCTGAGCGATGGCGAAGTTTCCTGTCTCGGTTGTCCAATCGCCCACCCAACCAAACGCATGAGCGCCGAATTTTGGCATGATTAGCCTCCTGTAAAAAAACTCATATACCCCTGAATTGTAACGCGCCCCGCCGACAAGTGCGCGAACCATTCCACCGCCACCGAAATCCAGCCTAGCATCCCACCCGCAAAAAATAGACAATGTAACGAAGCCACCCTGCATATTTCTACCCGTTTAATGTTCACTCACGGATAGGCACAAATGCCATTTGCAACCGAATCCGAAGCGATTACCTATATATTCCGTTCTATGCGTAAGCTGCGCGGGCAACAGCGCGGCTACGATGAAGTCACGCGCAACATCGGTCCCACGCGCCGTTTGCTGGTGGCAGCTGGTCTGTTCGACCAAACGCGGGAATATGCGATTGTCACGGGCAGCAAAGGCAAAGGGTCTACGACCATCATCACTGCCAAGCTGCTCCAGCACCTCGGTCATCAGGTCGGGACGATTACCAGTCCGCATCTGGTGAGCTGGCGCGAACGCATCCGCGTGAACGGGCGTGCCATTCCCGAACCGGATTTCCTGCGAATCCTCGCGCTGTACGAGCCGGAAATTGATGCCATCGAAGCCACGTTGCCCGACCACACCTATTTCAGCCCGCAGGGGATCTTCCTCGCGGTGGCGCTGCACTGGTTCAACGAGCAGAACGTGAGCGCGGCGGTGCTGGAAGTGGGGCGGGGCGGGCGCTTTGACGATATTTCCGTCGCGCCCAACAAGCTATCTCTGTTTACGCCGATCATGCTGGAACATCCCGATTACATGGGGCCGACTATCGAGCGTATCGCGTGGCATAAGGCCGGCATCATCAAAGCCTATAGCACAGCCTACAGCCTGCCGCAGCACCCCGGTGTGATGGATGTGTTGCAAGCCGAATCGGATTTACTCGGTGCGGATTTCAACTGGATCGCGCCCAAAGATATGGGCATGTATCTGGGGGTAGCGCCGGAAGGACAGCGCGTGGACATCGGGCGCTACGGCGAAATTACGCTATCGCTGCTAGGGCGCTATCAAATCGCCAACGCCACCCTCGCCATGATGGGCGCGGGTAATATGCACAGTCGCTTGCGCGGGGTGCTGCACGGCACGCCGGAATACGCGGCCTGCATCCGTGCTGGCTTATCCAGCGTGGTCTGGCCGGGGCGCTGCCAGAAGTTGCAGTCTGATCCGGCAGTGTATGTGGACGGCGCGATCAATGCCGAATCCGCCGCGCTGCTGGTCGAAAGCCTGCGCGAACATCTTCAGCCGCCCGTCATCAGTGTGATCGGGGTGCCGGATGACAAAGATTATCGCGGCGTATACGAAGCCCTCGCACCCATCAGTGATGCGCTCATCCTGACCGAAACCAGCCGCAACCCCAGCCTGCATTTTCTCCCGCAAGCGGATGCGCTGGCGGCAGCGCGCACCTATCACCAGCGCGTGAACTATAGCCCCAACCTGCCTGAAGCCGCTGAAACGGCGCTGGGGATGGCTGGCACAGGCGGGACGGTCATCATTGCCGGAACGCAGTCCATCGTAGCCGAAACGATTGTCCATTGGGGACAGACTTACGAGCAAATCTAAAGGGGAAAGACTCACGCCTGCCCATGCAGATGAGCAGGCGTGACGAGGACTATTTCTGTGCGGCGGTGAAGTTCAGGAATAGCGCGGCAATCGCGCCCGGAACCCAGCCCGCCAGCGTGAGCGCCAGCACGATGACCACCGTGCCGCAGCCGCGATCAATCACCGCCAGCGGCGGGAAAAGGATGCATAACAATGCGCGTCCGCAACCCATTTTAACCTCCTGTATGCGCTACGATCATATTCTCTAATACGCACGAACACGGGAAAAGTTGCAACGCCTAGCGATTCTGCTGGATGAATTCCGCCACCCATGCACCCACCTGCTGCGCGGTTTCTGGTGTAAAGTGAAGTCCGTCGAAGGTGTAGCGGTAGCCGCCTTCGGCCTGCGCCGCCGCATAATCTGCCCAACCGTTTGCCATGCGCTGTCCGATGAGTTGAATATCGCGCATTCCCAGCGCCGGACGCAGCGGTTGTTCGCCCTGCGGCAGCTTTTCCGCCAGATCGAATACCGCCACCCGCTGCCGCCGCGCCGATTCCCGCGCCAGCGCGTTATAGCGTTTCAGCGCCGCTGCTGCCGTCGGGTTATGCTCCAGCGCACCCAGCCCCACCCACGTCAGAATGTGCGAGGCTTGCAAGATCATGAGCAGGCTGTCGTAGGCCTGAGCGAAGGCTTCTGGTGTGACTACGCCGCCCGGAATGCCGTGTGTGTGCTGATAGTAGCGGCGCGTCTCCGGTTGTGAAAACGAAATCGCATCGTTCCCGCCGGTGAGGATGAACACCGCATCCGGTTCTTGCTCCAGCACGTCGTCTAGACTATCCAGCAGATTAAGGACGGTTGTGCCGCTGCGTCCGGCGTTCACCACTGTACAGTCCGGCAGCAGGTGGGCGGCCTCTGCTACGAAGTTGCCACCATAGCGCCCTTCTACCAAGCTGTTCCCCATAAACACGATCTTCATCGGTCACATCCTTTCTCCACGCTCAATTCGGCAGGTTTCGCAGGTTTTGGCAGGACTTTAGTACCAGTTTTCAAAAGTCACCGAAACCTTTTTGCACTTTTGCCGTCGGTATTGTCGCAAACACATTCAGTTCTATTCAATGGGTTGGAGGAGAGAATTTCATGAAGACATACCGCTATCGTCCGCTGGTTGGCCTGTTCATCGCTCTGGTTTCGCTGTTCATTATGTTCTTCGGCGCATCCATTATTCACGCTCAAGCTCCGGTTGTGCCGGTGGAATTGACGGGCGCGATTGAAGCGATGGATGCCACCTCGATCACCATCAGCGGTCAGTTGATTGACATCAGCACCGCCGAGATCAATGTCACGCTGGCTGTTGGTCTGATTGTGAAGGCCGAAGGCACAGTTGAAAATGGTCAGTTTGTTGCTCGTCAGGTGAACGCGGTGGATACCACCACCCCGCTGACCAACAGCATCGAAATCGTTGGCACGCTCAGCGCACTGGATGGCAGCAACGCCACCGTTGCCGGGATGACCTTCGACATCAGCGCCGCTGAAATGGGCGCGGGTGTGGTTGTGGGTGAAATCGTCAAGGTGCATGCCAGCTTCGCCAATGGCGTGTGGTCTGCCAATGAAATTCAGTTGCAGCCCGCCAGCACTGACGATAATGGCAACGACAATCAGCCGTCGGTGGATTTCACGAATGGCGAAATTGAAATCGTCGGTAGCCTCGAAGCCATCGGCGCGGACAGCATCACCGTGTCGGGCGCAGTTATCAGCACAGCTGGCGCGGAAATCAAGGGAACGCTGGTGGTGGGCGAAACCGTCAAGGTGCATGCCAGCAGCGTGGACGGCGTGGTGACAGCCCGTGAAGTGGAAGTTGTGGTTGCCGATGACCACAGCAACGACGACGACCACAGCGACGACAGCGCCATCGTCATTCCGGCGGATTGTGTTCCGGCGCAGCCTGCGGGTTGGACGACCTACACCATTCAGCCCGGCGACAGCCTGTCGGCGATTGCCATCGGTTCGATGAGCACGTTGGGCGATGTGGCACTGGCGAATTGCATCAGCGACCCGCGCATGATCGTGGCTGGAAGCACCATCTTTGTCCCGCAAACCCCGATCATCGTGAACAACGGCGGTAGCGATGATGGCAGCAATCACGACAGCAACGATGATAATGGCAGCGGCAGTCACAGCAGCGATGACGGCAGCAACCATGATAGCAACGACGACAAGGGCGGCGACAATCATGGCAGTGACAACAGCGGTCACGGCAGCGACGACAGTGGCAGCCACGACAGCGGCGACGACAGCAAGGGCGACTAAGGCCTGAGTATATCCGAACTATTCGCTCAGAGGCGGCCACCGGGTCGCCTCTGTTGCGTTTAGATGCCCTGCGCCCCCAAGAAGGGGATGATTTGCGCGGCGAGGGCGGACGCGCCCGTTTCGGTCAGGTGGATGCCGTCGAAACTGTAGGCATACCCGCTTTCCTGCCGCATTTGCTCATAGACCGCGCTCCCCCGGAAGGTGGCGACCATGCTCTGCTTGAAGAACTTTAGCCCCACCGTCGGGCGCTCCGGCACAGCGGCAGGGGTCATAGCGGCGAACACGTCTAGCAGCGGAATCTGCCATTCGGCACACACTTCGCGGGTGGCAGCGTTATTTTGCCGCAGCGCGTCCACCGTCGCCGGACGGTATTCGACGGGCGGGAGCGCCACCATCGGCTTGATTCCGGCGGCTAGTATCTTGCCCAGAATCGCCCGCATATTTTCGCGGAAGGCTGTCGCGCCCAGCACGCCGCCGGGGACGGACTTCGCCAGCCGATAATACGGGCGCAAGCCGACCTCCGCCACCGACAGCGCATCGTTGATGCCCACCATCACGAACACCGCCGCCGGACGCAAGTCCAGCACATCGGCCTGCACGCGCCGGTACAGATTCAGACTAGTATCCCCGTTCACTCCCCGGTTGATGAACTTATGTGCGGGGAAAGCCGCCGCCACTTTGTTCACGAAGTTCACGCCCGTCGTGCCTTGCGTCAGGCTGTCCCCGAAAAAGACGATTCGCATTCACACCTCACATTCGCCCCATCACATGAAAAATATAATCCTGCGGGAAGGTCGGTGCGCCCGCATCATGCAGCAACCGCAGCAACTGCGCCCGATGATCGGTGGCATGGTTGGCGACGTGCAACAGCACCTGCCACAGCGGGAAGTTCCGCGTTTCAGGCGGCGGGAAGGCCGGTTGCATCAACATGTCATCCCGCAGCGCGTTCAAGTAAACCTGCATACCCGCTTCCACGCCATCCCATTTCTCGCGGATGACCGCCCGATCCGTGAAGTGTACCGCATCCGGGAATTCCGGCCTCGACAGACCACGCAGGCCGCTGAACCAGCCTTCATCCACGCCCAGCATGTGAACGACGTGATTCCGCACCGACCCGATGGAATAGCCCACATCTTGCGTGAATTGTTCATCCGTCAGCGCCATCACACCCACATCCCACAGCTTGCGATTTGCTTTGAAATGATAGGTATACAGGTCACGAAACGCATCTGCATTCATAGTCATCAATCTCGCTTTTGTTGAACATTTGTTCGTTAAAGTATATCTAACGTGCGCGCATTTAGGCAACTCATCCCCCAATAAGACAAACGGCAGCGCCTTCTCATGACAGACCACACTCTTGCTGAGAGGCACGGCGGTGCTATACTTATATTCAGGTTTTCGAATATGGAGTACGTGATGACCGACCCGTACCAGCGAACCGCCGATCTGCTCAATGCACTGGCTCACCCCACCCGTTTGCACATCCTCGATCTGCTGCGTGGAGGCGAGATTTGCGTGTGTCACATCGAGGCGGCACTCGGCAAACGGCAGGCGTATGTCTCGCAGCAATTGATGACGCTGCGCGAAGCCGGACTGGTGGATACCCGTCGCGATGGGTTGCAAATCTACTACCGATTGGCTGATGATCGCCTTCTCGAAACCCTGCGGTTGCTGCTCGGCGCACCGTCCGCGCAATCCGCCGCGCTTGCAAATTGTCCCTGTCCGAATTGTGCAACCATTCTGCTGTCGCAGATTCAATGAAAGGCTGATTGACCATGTTGACCGTTAAAGTGCTGGGCGCAGGTTGCGCCAACTGCAAACGCCTCGAAGCCGAAACCCGTGCCGCGCTGGATGGCGCAGGCATCCCGTATGACCTTGTTAAAGTGACCGAATATGCCGACATCATGGCTTACGGGGTGATGAGCACCCCGGCGCTGGTCATCAACGAGAAAGTTGTTTCCAGCGGACGCATTCCAGCGCGTTCCCAGATCGTCAAACTGGCAAGCGAAACCGAATCCGCTTGAGCATCCGCAGCCCTGCTTGCTGGCCGGGTTGTTTTTTCGAGTAAGAACATTCTGTTTCTGGAATATAAAGGTGCAGCATGGCTTCGCAAACACGTCCTCTCCCCTCCACGCCGGAGCACAGCCCCCGCCGCGATTTTGCGTGGGTGGCGCTGGCGGCGGTGGTGTGGGTGGTCATCTATAGCAACCTGCCCGCAGTGGCGGATTTCATCACCTATCGCGTGCTGGCGCTCCAGCCCGACAGTCCGTTGGGCAGTGCCCTCAATTTCTTCGTCTACGATGTGCCTAAGATTATGCTGCTGCTCTCCGGCATGATCTTCGTGATTACCCTGCTGCGGACGTTCATCACCCCCGAACAGACGCGCCGCTGGTTGGGCGGCAAGCGCGAAGGCATCGGCAATCTGCTAGCGGCGGGCGTGGGCATCATCACCCCGTTTTGCACCTGCTCGGCAGTGCCGTTGTTCATCGGCTTTGTGGAGGCCGGACTGCCACTAGGGGTCACTTTCTCGTATCTGGTGGCCGCGCCGTTGATTAACGAGGTGGCGTTGGGGATGTTGTTCGGCATGTTCGGCTGGCAAGTGGCGGGGTTGTATCTGCTCTCCGGTATGACCATCGCCATTGTTGCGGGTATCCTCATCGGACGGATGCATCTGGAGAAACAGATTGAGCCGTTCGTCTATCAAATCAAAGTGGGCAGCAAAGGCCAGAACCCCGCGCACCGTCTGACGTGGCATGAGCGTTTCGTAGAGGCCATCGTCAGCACCCGCGACATTGTGGGCAAGGTGTGGCCTTATGTAGTGGTGGGGATTGCCATCGGCGCGGGCATTCACGGTTTCGTGCCGGATGATTTCCTTGCGGGTGTGCTGGGCAAAGACTCGGTCTGGGCCGTTCCCGCCGCCGTGTT
>CAIVEA010000209.1 GCA_903904765.1 uncultured Chloroflexota bacterium | reverse complement strand
GGCGGGCAACGGGTAAGCGGACTGAATAAAAAAATCCCCACCCCGCGAGGGGTAGGGATTCTGTATCCACACTGGAACGGGACGAACGCGCCTAGCGGATGCCGCTGTACAGCACCGACGACAGGAACGGTTCGTAGACCCGCGCCCCCACAAATTCCGACAGGATCGAACCCAGATCGGCATCTGCGACACCGGCACTGTCGGGGATGGTGATTTCCACCGTTGCCACGAACAAGCCGCGCTGCCATGTGGTGACGGCGCGGGTGGCCGCCTGATCGCAGGCCGTCAGTTTTTGCACGTAGAAAGGCTGCGTGAGCGCCACCGAAGTCTGGGGCGAACCCCATCCCATCAGCGCGGCAATTTCTTGGGCGCTAGGATCGTTCAGTGCCGCACCTGCATCGCTAGGCGATGCGTAGGTGTCCAGCGCGTAGCCCACCGAGATGAACTGCACCGAGGTCAAATCGCAGGCTTTGTTGTTCACCACGCTAGACACGCGGTACTGATGATTGTGCGAGGTCAGATAGACCTCCAGCGCACCGCGGGCGGCTTCCGGCGCAGCGACCACCACATCCGGCGTGAGCTGGTTGCCCTTGATATTTTCGAGGATGCTGACGACATCCGAGGTGATGATCGAATCCACCTGACCGAGTGCCGCCACCACCTCATCCTGCGTCGGGATGGGCTTGGGTTCCAACTGCACCGTCGCCGGATCGGTGACGATCAAGATGGTCTTGAGCAGCGTCCCCGGTTCGGGGTCGGTGTCGGGGTCGCGCAGGCGGATGCCTTCCACTTTGGCCTGCCCATCCACCACCTGCCCGAAGATCGTGTGCAAGTCGTTCAGATGCGGGGTGGGAACAGTGGTGATGAAGAACTGACTACCGTTCGTGCCGGGGCCAGCATTCGCCATCGCCAGCCGTCCGGGGCCATCGAAGCGCAGGCTGGGGACGAACTCATCTGCGAACTGATAGCCGGGGCCGCCCGTACCAGTGCCGGTGGGGTCGCCGCCCTGTGCCATGAAATCGGCGATCACACGGTGGAACGTGGTGTTGTTGTAGTACCCTTTTTCAGCCAGAAACACGAAGTTGTTGACGGTGATGGGGGTCAAGTCTTCGTACAGATCAATGTAAACCGCGCCGGCATCGGTGCAGAAGATGGCATGATAATCCACACCCGATTGCAAAACCTGTTCCGCGCCGGAGAACGAACGGGTTTCCGGTTCGGGGGCAGCGGCTGCTTCACACAATTGGGCGGGGGTTTGGGGCGCGTCCTGCGCGGCGGCGGGCAGCAGAGTGACCATGCTCACCAGCAGCAGGGCGGCTGCGAGTTGAAAGTTCCGTTTCAAGGGAATAGCTCCTTTAGCAGATTGCGGTGAAGGCTATTGTACTGGCATTTCCTGTTTGGGAGCTATAGGTGATTCGGGACATTACAGTCCGCGTAAGCGGGCGATCAATTTCTGGATAGTGCCACGATCGGCGGTGGCTTTGCGCTGGCGCTGTGTAAAATCCCGCAGGCGTTCGATTTCACGCAAGAGCACCAGCCGGTGTACCATTTCACCATTCACCTGATACCACTCGGCGGTGAGGTGGATAACATGCGCCTCGCGTTTGTGGAGCTGGCGATACGCCTGCTGGAATTGCTGCACAATGCGTTCCGGCGTGAGGGTGGCGGTATCATTCAACGTTTGCACCATGCAGCATCCTTTCTACACAATCCCCTGTTAGGCTCACACGTTGGATTGCATTAACTCCAAGTCTTGCGCCTATCACCTTGCACAGGGTTAAAATCCAGTTCGTAATGCGGCGGTTTTCAGAATAATTTACGAAATTCACTTTCGAGGTTGCCTCGGGTCGGGCGCAGACTGCGCCAGCTACACGATTACCTGACGTTCGCCCGCCGCCGCCCCCAATCGCCATCGGCATCTCTTATAATAAGGGTATAGATAGGGGTGTTCTCTGCGCCGCACAGTGGTGCAGAGGATATGCAGTTGAGGTGTGAATGGGGGCGCTATGGTACGCAAATATGTAATGATCGCGCTGGTGCTACTGACTGTACTGGGATGGGCATCTGTTCCGGTGACGGCGGCGGCGCAGGTGGGCATCGTCTGGAATGCCGAATACTACAACAACCCGATTTTGACCGGCCCGGCCACGCTGACGCGGCAGGAGACTGCGCTCGGCTTCGACTGGGTGAGTGGCTCACCCGGCACGGGTATTCAGAACGACTACTTCAGCGCCCGTTTCAGCAGCGACCCGTTCTTCGCGGCGGGCAACTATCGCTTTTACGCGCTGGCGGACGACAAGATCAAACTGTACGTGGACTACAATCTGGTGGCGCTGATTGACACCATGACCACGCCCGCCGTGAACAAGGTGGTGTATGCCGACGTTGCGCTGGGACAGGGCGTTCACCACATTCAGGTGGATTTCATCGAGGAAACGGGCAACGCCAAACTGTTCGTGACGTGGGCAGACCTCGCCACCAACCCCAGCGGCCCGAACTTCGCGGTGGCGCAGCCCAGCAGCCCGCAGCAAATCGCCAGCGGCCCGTGGATGGCGCAGTATTATTCCAATCCGGCGCTGATCGGCAGCCCCACGCTGATTCAGAGCGAGAACACGCCTTCCAACAACTGGGGCGCGGGGTCGCCCGTCGCCAGCATTCCGGCAGATAACTTCTCGGCACGCTGGACGAGCGTGCAAACCGTTCCGGCGGGGACGTATCAAGTCTCGGTGATGGCGGATGACGGCGTGCGTATCACGATTGACGGCGTACTGGTCATCAACGAATGGCACAACGCCACCGCCCAGCGGTACAGCGCCAGCCTGTACCTGTCGGCGGGGCCGCACAGCTTCATCATCGAGTTTTACGAAGCGGCAGGTGTGGCCTTCCTCGATTTCAGCTTCACCCCGGTTGGCGCATCGGTGGCGACAGCCACGCCGTTCCCCACCTCCGCGCCGTCGCCTCTGACAGGCGCATATATGACCGTGACGGGCGCGTACCGTTTGAACGTGCGTGGCACGCCCGATCCGGTTAACGGGGTCATCCTGACCAAGATCAGCCGCAACGACAGTTACCCGATAGTCGGGCGCAACAGCCGCAGTACATGGTGGCAGATCAATGTGAACGGCATCGTGGGCTGGGTGAACGCCAGCTATGTGACCGCCACCGGCGCAGGTAATGTGCCGATCACCTCCGGCAGCGCCGTTGTGCCGACGGCTACGCCCATCGTGGCGGCCTGTTCGCCCGTACCGCGCCTGTCGGTGGGCAAGATTGGGCGCGTCACGCCCGGCCTGCCCAACAATATTCGCTCGGATGCCAATGCTGCCAGCACGCTGCTAGGGCAGATTCCGGCGGGCAGCCTGTTCTTCGTCGTGTCTGGCCCCACCTGTGCGGGCGGTTCGTACTGGTGGCAGGTGAACTACAACGGCATGCTGGGCTGGACACCGGAAGGCGCAGGCATACAGTATTACGTCGAACCTGCTTCATAGTGGAATAAGTGAGAGGGAGTGATAAAAATGGTACGTAAAACCGTTTGGATTGTCCTGCTGCTGATATTGCTGCTGACGACCATAGCACAGGCAGCGCCTGCTGCGACGGACAACAGCGTGGCGTGGAACACCGAAATTTTCAACAACAGCTACTTAACCGCACCGTCTGTACTCCAACGAACGGACGGCGCGATCAACTTCGATTGGGGCGCGGGATCGCCAGCTTCGGGCGTGAATGCCGATAACTTCTCCATCCGCTTCGGCGCTGACCCGTATTTCGCCGCCGGAACGTACCGCTTCTACGTGCTGGCGGACGATTTCGTGCGCGTGAACGTGGGCTATGCCTTCCAGCCGCAGATCAACAGCATTGATGTGGATAAGCGCGTGGGCGTGCTGCTCACTGCCGATGTCGCCCTGACCGAAGGCGTTCACCACATTCAGATTGACTATCAGGAGTTCACGGGCAACGCTTATCTGTTCTTTAGCTGGGCGAATCTGGCGACCAACCCCAGCGGCCCGAACTTCAGCGCCCCCAGCTATCCGGCGACGGGCGTGAATACTGCTGCGTGGACGGCGCAGTATTACGCCAATCCGGCGCTGATCGGCACGCCGTCAGTCATCCAGTCGGAGTCCGAAGTGTCAAAGAACTGGGCTGGCCTGTCGCCGTCGCCCGTCATCCCGTCGGATAATTTCTCGGCGCGGTGGGCAAGCGTGCAAACCTTGAGCGCAGGTGCGTACACCCTATCGGTGAGCGCCGATGACGGTTTCCGCGTGTATATGGACGGGGCGCTGGTGCTGAACGAATGGCACAACGCCACCGGACAGACCTACAGCACCAACTTTAATCTGACGGCGGGGCAGCACAGCTTCGTGGTGGAATACTACGAAGCGGGCGGGAACGCCTTCATCACCTATGTGCTGCAAGGGCAAGCGCCGCCCAGCGTCGTCAACCCGCCTGTCAGCACGGGTACAACGGCCACCATCAACACGGGTATGCTGAACCTGCGTGCCAGCCCGGATGTGAGCGCGGCGATTCTGCTCAAGATGCGGCTAGGCGAAACCTATGCAGTGGTCGGCATGAACAGCGATTCGAGCTGGGTGCAGTTGAATGTGAACGGCACAACGGGCTGGGCGCTGGCGCGGTATGTGGTCATCACCGGCAACAGCAGCGTTCCGGTCACGAATACCGGGGCGGCCTTCAGCCAGCCCGCCGACACAGGCTATGATGCCCGTGCGCTGGCAACGCTGAACGTCCGCAGCCAGCCATCGCGCCGCGCCAGCATCCTCGTCAAGATGCCCATGAATAGCACCGCCCGCGTGATCGGGCGCACCGCCACGAATAGCTGGTGGCAAGTGACGTTCAACGGTGTGACGGGCTGGGTGAGCAGCACCTATGCCGAACTGCCCGCCGGCGCGGATGTCAGCCGCATCCCAATTACGGGGGCGTAGAACCCTCATCCCCTGATTGAATAGGGGAACGCCTGCGGCGCGCAAGCGTAAATCCCCCTATTCAATC
>CAIVEA010000208.1 GCA_903904765.1 uncultured Chloroflexota bacterium | reverse complement strand
GGCCTCACTGATGATGGCGGTGGCGGTTTGCAGCAGCGCCGCATTGTCCCCTGCCGGAGGCGCTAGTGTGCCTTGCGCGGCGGCGGTGGCTTCGTTGATAATCGCGGTAGCAGTTAGATAGAACGCTTCGTTGGATTGTTCCTGAATGACAATAGCCGTTTCGGTGGGGCGGGCGCTGCCTTGCGCCAGTAAGAGTAGCACCATGCCGACGATCACCCCGCCGATGAATAACAACCAGCCCGGAATGTGCCGGATGTCGCTGTTCTTGCGTTTTTCGCGTTCTTCGTAAGCCATTTTTATCCTCATTTCCGGGGTTTATCACCGCCTGCTATGCAACTCTATACGTAAATGGTGTTAAACAAGTTGTCACAGGCGTTTCGTCCGTTGGCCTGTGCGGGTTGTTTCGGTGAAATCATGCTGTATACTGTCAGCGGTGAGTTTTACCGATTACGTGTTTTGAGATGGATAGTTAAGGAGAGCCTCAACAGCGTGGCAACAGAAACAATGCAAGCAGCACCCGTGACGGGCAGCCCGAAGAAAGTGTCGTGGCAGCAGGCCGTTCGTCCTTATCAAGACCCGGATGTGCGGAAGAGCGTGTGGCAGTTGTTCAACAGCATCGTGCCGTTCTTCATCCTGTGGTATCTCTCTTACCGGAGTTTATCCATCCACTACGCCCTGACGCTGCTGCTCTCTACCCTTGCTGCTCTGTTTGTGGTGCGTATCTTCATCATTTTCCATGATTGCGGACACGGTTCGTTCTTCAAAGCTCAATGGGCGAACGATCTGACAGGCATCATCACCGGATTCATCACCTTCACGCCCTACTATGCGTGGCGGCACAGCCATGCCATTCACCATGCTACGGCGGGTGATCTGGATCGGCGCGGCGTGGGCGACATCTGGACGCTGACCTATGACGAATACCACACCATGCCCTTCTGGAAGCGCATGGCTTACCGCATGTATCGCAACCCCTTCATGATTTTCGTGATCGGCCCGGTGATTGACTTCGTGGTGTTGCAACGCCTGCCGAGCGTGAATGCTTCGGAAAAGCCGCGTGAGCGCAACAGCGTGACCATCACCAACCTGTTCCTGCTCGGCATGTTCCTGACAATGAGCTGGGCGATTGGCTGGAAGGAATTCATTCTGGTGCAACTGCCCGTCATCGCGGTGGCATCTTCGGTGGGTGTGTGGCTGTTCTATGTGCAACACCAGTATGAGAATGTGTACTGGGAACGCCACGACAACTGGGATTTCGCGGCTGCGGCGCTGGAAGGGAGTTCGTACTACGAACTGCCCAAAATCCTCCAGTGGTTCAGCGGCAATATCGGCTTCCACCACATTCACCACCTCAGCCCGCGCATCCCCAACTACAAGCTGGAAGACTGCCACAAGGCCAACGACATTTTCCAGATCGAACCCCTCACGCTGCGAACCAGCTTGAAATCGCTGCACATTCGCCTGTTTGACGAAGATCGTCACAAGATGATCGGCTACCACCGGCAGGCAGAACCCGCCGAATAGCGCACCTCTGCGGTGACGTTTCAGCGCCCATGTCCGGTTGTCCGGCATGGGCGCTTTGTTTTCTCCGATGAGTGCCAAATTTGCATTACAATAGGGGAGATGAGGACTTATAGGGTTGATTATGACCGACCAACTGCTGTTGCCGATAACCTTACCGATGGAAGCGATACGCGCCTTTTGCCAGAAGTGGGGCATTAGTCAGTTCGCGTTGTTTGGTTCGGTGCTGCGGGAGGATTTTCGTCCTGACAGCGATATTGATGTACTGGTGCGGTTTCGGGATTCGGTGCGTTACACCCTGTTCGATCTGGTGCGGATGAGTGATGAACTGGAATCCGTGTTTGGGCGCAAAGTGGATTTGATTGACCGAATTGCCGTTGAGCGCAGCCCGAATGCCATCCGGCGGCAGATTATCCTTGATTCGGCGCAGGTGATTTATGCGGAGTGATGACGCGCTGTTGTTAGATATGTTATTGGCCGCACAGAAGATTGTGCGATTTCTGGATGGCGTTTCCGAGCATGATTTCTATGCGAACGAACTCATTCAGAGTGCTGTCATCCGTGAGTTTCAGGTGGTAGGAGAAGCTGCACGTTTGCTCAGTGAATCCACGAAGGAAAACCATCCAATAATCAGTTGGCATGCAATCGCGGGAATGCGTAATCGCATCATACATGGGTATTTTGATGTTCGGTTGGAAGTCGTTTGGGAAACTGCTCGTCAGGACATCCCCGGACTTGTCAAGTCGCTACAAAGCATCATTTCATAACTGACACAACAACACCCCCTCACGGCGTTTTGCTCTGCGAGGGGATGTTGCTGTGTATTTTGCTAGACCCCGTACAGTTCGCCGTATTTGGTCTTGAGATAGCTGATGTAGGGCGCGATCCGCAGCGGGCCGCCCGTCACACGCTCGGTCAGTTCCGGCGCGGTGTACTTTGCGCCGTGCTGGTAGATGTTCTCGCGCAGCCAGTTGTGCAGCGTGGTAAATTCGCCGCGCCCGATTTGCGCCGGAATGTTGGGATGCGCTTCCAGCGCCTTCGCGTAGTACAGGCCGCTGAGGATGTTCCCCAGCGTGTATCCCTGAAACACGCCGCCAATATTGAACGAATACCAGTGGACATCTTGCAGCACGCCGTCGCGGTCATCGGGCGCGGTCACGCCGATGTCGCTGGCGTAGCGGGCCTGCCATGCGTCCGGCAGATCACGGATGGCGAGTGAGCCTTCCAGCAGTGCCAGTTCCAGATCAAAGCGGATCATGACGTGCAGGTTGTAGGTCACTTCGTCGGCATCCACGCGGATGAGCGATTTCTGCACCTTGTTGATGGCGCGGTAGAAAGTGTCCAGCGGGACGGACTTCAGGTTTTCGGGGAAAGCGGCTTGCAGGCGCGGATAGTAATGTTCCCAGAAGCCCCGGCTGCGCCCGACGATATTCTCCCACAGGCGCGACTGGCTTTCGTGTACGCCGGCTGATGTGCCGTGGCCCAGCGGCAGGCGGTCAAAGTCCATGCGGATGCCCTGTTCGTACATGGCATGTCCGGCCTCGTGCAGGGTGCTGAACAGCCCGTCGCCCAGATCTTTCTCGTTGAAGCGGGTGGTGATGCGAATATCGCCCAGCCCGAACTTGGTCATGAAGGGGTGATGGGTCTTGTCCTGCCGTCCGCGCTGGAAGTCGTAGCCGTAATCGCGGATGATGTCCACGCCGAACGCCCACTGTTTCGCTTCGGGATAGAACTGCCGTAAGCACGAGTCATCGGCGGGTGGTTGGTCGGTGATAGCCTTCACCAGCGGGACGAGTTCAGCGCGGAGTTCGCTGAACACGCGGCGCACATCGGCGGCCTTCATACCCGTGTCGGCAGCATCAATCAACGGGTCGGCAATATGGTCGTAGCCGGGGAAGCATTCCGCGATGCGACGGCTGATGTCCAGCGTCTTTTCCAGCAGTGGGCGCACGCGGGCGAAATCGTTAGCGGGACGCGCTTCCGTCCACACCTGATAGGTGTGCGCGAAATGCTCGTTCATCTCCGACACCAGCGCCGAGGGGATGCGGGTGGCGCGTTCATAATCGCGGCGGGTGACGCGCAGCAGGCCAGCATCATCATGGTCGAAGGGCAGGCTGCGCTCGTAAGCCGCGAGGTCGTCCAGCAGATGACCGACGGCGGCATCCGTTAGCTTTTCATGCGCGAGGCGGCCGAGGGTCGCCATCTGGCGGCCACGCGCTTCTGCGCCGCCGGGGGGCATGTAGGTGGACTGATCCCATTGGAGCAGGGCAGCCGCCATTTGCAGATCGTTGATCTCGTGCAGGCGTGCTTTTAAGGCTTCTAGTTTCGTTTCCACAGCAAGTTACTCCTGTGTTTTCATAAACATGCTTATTATAGCGGAGGCGGTTCAGGCCAATGCGTACCCCATTTCGTCCTCACCCCCTCCCCCCTTACAAGGGTAGGTTTTTTGCGGCACAACCCTCATCCCCTGCCCTTCTCCCTCAGGGCG
>CAIVEA010000207.1 GCA_903904765.1 uncultured Chloroflexota bacterium | reverse complement strand
GCCCTAACGCTTGCCATGTGGTCGGTGCCCCCGCTTTATCCAATGCCGCAGCAATCACTTTCGGCGAAGGAACGTTTGCTGCAATAGTCTGAATATCATCCCAGTGATCGGCAATCTTATGTTTGAGTTGGTCAAATCCTTCTTCAGTCAGATTCAGGAAAGCCAGATGCTCTTTTACAATGTCATCCACCATATCACCATAACCGCCGCGAATCGCATCCACTTCCGCTTGACGATCAGGTAGTGTAGCGGCCTCTAGCCGATTCATCATGTCTGAACGGTTGATTTCGCGGATACGCGCATACTGCGCCGCCACCAGTGTGAGCGCATAGCCGACCTGCGCGCCGTGAAACTGCGTCCCACGACCTTCCCTCAAACGCTTCATTTCCCAGTAGTGCGACGCATGATGTTCTGCGCCCGACGCAGGGCGTGACGTACCAAAATCCAGCATACATAATCCGGATTCAATTAGCGCATCCATGAGCGCCCGCACGCCTTCTTCCGAACGCTGTCCGATAGCATCCGAATACTTCATCACGCTATCAATCGCAGCCTGAGAACGTGCCGCGATAGTCGAATCATACGGTTCATTCCACAGCAAGCTGCCCATCTTCCAATCGGCCAGAGAGGTGATTTTGCCCACCATATCACCAAAGCCCGCGCCGATCAACGCCTGTGGCGCATTCGCCAACGTTTCCAGATCAGCAAATACCGCTAGCGGAGCCTGACAAAGAATAGTGGTTTTTACACCCGCGAGAATGATCGGCGCACCAATTGAAGTGAACCCATCTACTGAAGGCGCAGTCGGCATACCAATGAACGAGCGCCCCGTCCGATGGCTGACAAAACGGGTAATATCCGTGATCGTCCCTGACCCTACCGCGATAAACGTGCAAGGGCCAAGCGGAGCGCGGATGAACACCTGCATACACTCATGCTCATCCGTATGAATGTGATGGCCTTCCAGCACCACACTCGTCACATCATAGCCTTTACCCTTGAGGGCAGTTTCAACACGTCCCCCTAACGCAGGGAATGTATTCTCATCTGCAACAATGCAGAATCGATTCAAATTCTTAGCTGCCACATACTCCAACAGATGGCTAATAGCATCTTTGCCAACATAGATGGGGTCAATCTTTGTCATGGTGTCCTATCTTTGCGCCTGCCGACGCGCTAATGATGATACGGGAGTTCAGCGTTGTATATGCCGGGTCACCGTATGTTGCACTGGGTGTATGACCGCATACAAATCCCGGTATTGTTGGGCAAAAAAAGCGTAAGCCTCATGGTTCTTCATATTCGGCTGATACGCGCCACTGGGTTGTACCATAGCTTTAGAAGCCTCTGTCAGAGAAGGATATAGGCCAGCACCATAAGCCGCAGCAACAGCCGCGCCCAGAAGTGAGGCTTCTGTCACGCGGGTGGTATAGATCGACTGACCGATCACATCCGCGTAAATTTGCATAAATAATGGACTGTGCGTCGCACCGCCACAAGCGATCACCCGCGATACCATGCATTCATTGCGCTTGAATGTGTCCAGAATATCCTTCATCCCGTAGGCAATGCCTTCCATGATCGCCCGAAAAACATGAGAGCGACTGGATTGTAGCGAGAGTCCCATCACCACACCACGCGCCAATGAGTCCGTATGAGGTGTGCGATTGCCCTGGAAATAATCCAGCACAATCAACCCTTCTGAACCAATCGGAACGCACGCCGCCTCTTCATCAAGAAGCCGATAAATTGAAGTTCCTTTTGCATCGGCTTCCGCAGCCAACCCGCTTCCAAATTCTCGTTTGAACCAATTCAAGATCGAACCGGTGGACACCTGTCCGCCCTCAATCAGATTCAGCCCCGGTACAACTGCATCCGGGAAACTGCCAAAAATACCCGGAAAATTCACTTCATTCGCCGTCAAACCGGAAAGTACATTGGATGATCCCATGACCACACCCAGATCACCGGGTTCAGTCACGCCTAGCCCTAACAGGCCAATGAAAGCATCCCCTCCGCCCATCGCCACAGGAATGCCAGCTGGCAAACCGAGTTGCCATGCCGCCGCAGATGACAAACCGCCCACTAAATCGCCGAGGGGTAACACATCACGGGGGAATTTGCTTTCTACACCACCCAGTCCGATGCGCTCATAGAAATCAAGCGGCCACCCGCCACTGGGCGTGTGATAGTACCAACGTTGTGCAAGAGTGTTGAGATTGAGCGCCCATCGTCCGGTCAGTTTATAAGCTAACCAGTCGGTATACTCAATCAGGTAATCGGTATTGGTGTAAGTTTCTGGCTCATTTTCTTTCAGCCATAGCACCTTCGCAGGGAACCATTCTGCGCTCACTCCGGCGAGGCTGTAGCGTAAAGCAACTTCACCGCTGGCGAAGATACGCTCTGCTTGCTCGGTTGCACGAACATCCATCCACAATAGCGCACGCCGCAATGGTTCGCCATTCGCCTTCATTGGGATGATCGTGCAAGTGGTTGCATCCGCACAAATCCCTTTGATCTGGTCAGGAGGGATGGGCGATTCTTTCAAGCAATCGCCCACCGCCCCCACCAATCCATTCCACCACTCGTTTGGGTCTTGCTCGGCAGATCCCGGACGCGGAAAGTACGTAATGTACTTGCGCGTCCCCAACGCCAGCAATTTCCCGGATTCATCAAACAACCCTGCTTTGATGGCTTCCGTACCTGCGTCAATCCCCAGAACAGCGCCCATGATGTTAGATCGCAACACCCGTGTTGCCATCAAACAGATGAATGCGTTCCGGTTTTAGTCCCAACCAAACAGCACTATTGGTTTCAAACAAATCAGTTGGCGGTGTCACCACCAGCACATCGTATGATCCTACTTTAGAGGCTAACTGACCTTCTTCGCCCAAAGATTCATACGTGAACACACTGCCCTGCACCTCGGCCATCTGACTATGACCAGCTGCGTGTTTTGCGATCACATCCACCGGACGAATGCCCAGATTAACCTTCGATAAGTTCTTCTGGGCAACTTTGCTACCCAATTCAGTTGGCAGGGTGAACTTGAAGCTACCATCAGCAGCACGCAACCCCACCGCACCACCTTCACTGGTCGGCTCGCACGGCAGGAAGTTCATCGGCGGCTCACCGATAAAGCCCGCTACAAACTCATTCACCGGATGGTTGTAGATTTCATCAAACGTACCCACCTGTTGGAGTACACCCAGATTCATCACAGCCACACGCTCTGCCATCGCCACCGCTTCCAACTGGTCGTGTGTGACCAACACTGTCGTGCGACGCGACTCCGCGTGTAACCGCTTCAGTTCCACGCGCATGTGGGCGCGTTGCGCCGCGTCAAGATGCGACAGTGGTTCATCCATCAGAAACACATCAGGGTCGCGGACAAGCGCACGCGCCAACGAAATGCGCTGCTTCTGCCCACCGCCCAACTCAACGGGACGGTGTTGAAGGATGTCCTCAATCTCCAGAATGCGTGCCACATCCGTCACCCGGCGTATGATTTCAGAGGTATCCATCTTACGCGCACGTAAGCAAAAAGCGATGTTTTCATACACCGTCAACGGCGGATACAGTGCATAACTTTCGAAGGCCAGTGCTGTATTACGCAAGCTAGGTTCAAGCTCATTCATGCGCTGGTTGCCGATAAAGAGATCACCTCTAGTAATCTCCTCCAGCCCCACGATCATACGTAACGTCGAAGTCTTGCCACAGCCGGAAGGCCCCAGCAGAGCAAGAAATTCGCCATCCTTGATCGTCAGATTCAGGTCTTTAACAGCCTCGACCCCGCCTTTGTACGTCTTGTAGAGATGCTCAATGCGAACTTCAGCCATGATGCTTTAACCTACCAGAATATTCTTTTCAGTTTTCGGGTCGAACAGCACGATCTGATCTGCTTCAATGGCAATTTTGACAGGTTCATCAATCGTGAAATCGTGGTCAATCGGCGTAAGCACGTCCATGCGCTGCTCACCCACCTGCGCCGTCAAAACGCCCTTCGTTCCCAGTCGTTCATACACATATACGGTGCCATCGCACACATTACGCGCCGGAACCTGCTGACTCACCACCTGTGCATGCAGCGGGCGAACGCCAACTAAGAGCGAATCATAATTCCCTTGATTCACAGTCTCAGCTAGCTTGCCGACAACATCCACAACCAACTTGCCATCATGACTGCAAGCCTGTAGCTGTCCAGATGTGTTTTTCACGCTGCAATTTACCAGATTGATCTGTGGATGCCCTAGAATCTTCGCCACGAACACATTCGCGGGGGTCGCAAACACATCATGCGGCTTGCCAATTTGCTGGATAACGCCCTTATTCAGAACTACGAGACGATCACCCAACGACATCGCTTCCAGATAGTCATGCGTCACATAAATCGTTGTCGCCTTGATAACCGATTCGAGCGCCTTAAATTCCTGACGCATTCGGTGACGTAGTTTTGCATCCAGATGTGAAATTGGCTCATCCAGCAACAATACCGAAGGTTCGCGCACCAGCGCACGACCAACCGCCACACGCTGCTTCTGCCCATTCGACAGATTTTGCGGCAACCGATCCAGCAACATGTGGATATTCAGCGTCTCCGCAATATGTTTTACACGCCGATCAATTTCGGCATTACTGAGCTTTGAACCCGGCGCACGGAGAGGAAACGCCAGATTCTTACCCACGCTTAAATGCGGATACAGCGCGTAGCTTTCAAACGCCATAGCCACATTACGCTTATGGGGTTCTACAGCATTCATCAATTGATCGCCAATATAGATTTTTCCAGCTGTCGGGGTTTCCACACCAGCGATGAGCTTGAGCATGGTCGTCTTGCCTGCGCCCGACGGCCCAAGCATGACCAGAAACTCGCCATCTTGCACTTCAAGGTGCATTTCATGAATGGCGCGAGTCTTACCAAAATCCTTTGTGAGATGGTCGAGTGTGAGTTTAGCCATGTTGCTATCCCTTCACCGCGCCGAAACTCAGACCCCGGATCAGGTAACGCTGAATACTCAAGGCAAGAATGATCTGCGGTAGAGACGAAATTACTGCGGCAGCGGCCATACGGTTGAAAAATGCTTGCGCGGAGGAAATATATCCCAGTGCCGAGACGGTCACGGTCTGCACATTAGAAGCACCAAGAACCAGCGGAAAAATGAAATTGTTCCACGCGAACACAAACGCGAGTAGCGCCGCCGCTGCCAAACCGGGGCGAACCAACGGCAATAGCACTTGCAGAAAAATCCGGTACCAAGGATACCCGTCAATCATAGCTGCTTGCTCAATATCAGGGGATATATCCTCGAAGTAGCTTCGCAGCACCCAGATCAACAACGGGAGTGTGACCAACTGGTATACCCAGATGATGCCGAAATACGTGTCGTATAACCCTAATTGTCGGTAAATCAACGACAATGGAATGATGACGACCAGTTCAGGAGCAAATCGGAACGAAAGGAACGTAAATGCAAGATTTTCCTTGCCTTTGAAGTCGTACCGCGCCAACGAATAGGCAGCCGGAACGCCCACCAACAGCGAAACGACCACTGCACCACTACTGACGATGAAACTATTCAGGAAATTGCGCGGGAATTCCTGCTTGGCAATCACACCGGCAGCGGCGCGCGCGTCACCAAACAGAATAGCTTGATAGTTATCGAGTGTTGGCGTGAAGATAAACTGTGTAGTAAACAGTTCATTGGTACTCTTCAGCGAAACCAGCACCATCCAGACAATCGGAAACAACGCAAACAGGAAATAGAGGATGAGAAACCCATCCGAAAAGATATTAATCAGGATTTTGCGTAAACGAGTATCCATGTCGCGCTCCCCTATGAGTAACCGGCAGCACGGCGCTGCGCGATACCCCAGCGCTTCACCAACCATTGGCTGACGAAGTAAATCACAAGATACAGAACAATCGCGTATGGCAGCCCTTGAGCCAGTTTCTGGAATTGGATACTGGTGCGATAGGCTGTGAGTTGATAAGTCATCAAGGTGCTACCGGGACCGCCTTCCGTCATCGCAAAAATGATGTCAAACATCTTGAGCGAGTCCATAAAACGGAAGATCACCACAATCAAAATGAACGGGGTGAGCATCGGCAACGTCAGGTTACGGAACGTGAACCAGAACGAAGCGCCATCTACGCGAGCAGCCTCGAACGGCCCCTGTGGGAACGAACGTAAGCCGGCCAGCAAAATGAGCGCAGCGAACGGCGTGAACATCCAAACATCAATCAGAACCACCGAGAACAAGGCGGTCTGAGGAACGGCAGCCCATTCCAGTGATGGCAACCCGACACTGTTGAGAATTGGGTTCAAAATACCTACACTGGGCTGCATCATCATCTTCCAGATCAACGTCGTGATAACCGGCGCGATCATCATCGGGAAGATCAGCGTAACTTGCAAAATTTTTGCGATCCGGCTTTCGCGGTTCAACAACATGGCTACTATCAACCCCAGCAGCAGTTGCACACCAGTGGCCGAGAACGCATACGCCAGCGTAACAAACGTGCTGTACCAGAAGTCAGCATCTTCGACCATACGCTGATATTGCCGGAACCATACAAAGTTTGTGTTCGGGCGGGTAAACGCATACGCAGTAAACGAGTAAGCCACACCCATCACGAACGGATACAGGATTCCAATGAGTACGAGTAGCGCCGGCAACGCGATCAAATACGGGCGCAACCGCACCATGAGTGGGGGACGAACGATCTCTGCCGATGATAGAGTGGCCGAGATTTCTTGATTAGCTGCCATAAAATCCTCTTACAGTGAATGCATTTCCGCGTTTCGTGGTTGGCTTTGTGGCTCTAACATATTTATCCGAGACACCACCCCATCACCAATCCTGCGACAAGGTAATTCTCTTTGATTCACAAGGGGCGGCCCGTTTACAGCCGCCCCCAATTCACTACTTGGATAACTACTGGATCACGCCGGCATCTTGCAACTGCGTAGTCAAGCTGTCTACCAGTTGATCCAAACGCTGCTGCGCATCGGCACCAGCATAGATCTCCTGAAGCGCCTGCGCCCATTCCGTCGTGGTTTCAAAGAACAGCGGCTGCGGGGTAAACTGGATCTTCGCATCATTCGCCATGATCGTGTTGAAGGTTTCCAGATAGTTGGTCTGCTTGCTCATCTTCGCCTGGAAGTCAGCATTTTCCCAGATCGAAGCACGAACAGGATTGACCATGTTGTAGTCCACCGCGCCAGTGGTCAGGAAATCTTTACCAGTCGCCCACTGGAGGAAGTACCAAGCGGCATCCTTCTTCTGCGAACCGGCATTCATAGCCAGCGACCAAATCCAAATGTTGGT
>CAIVEA010000206.1 GCA_903904765.1 uncultured Chloroflexota bacterium | reverse complement strand
GAGGTTGTCGTTGTTGACCGAACCGCTGATGAACAGGAACATGGGTAAAAAGGCGTTCAGTGCCGCCGCGCCCAACCATACCAGCGGCCAGTCAGGGACGATTTCCCGCGCCAGCAGATAGGTGACGTAGACGGTTGCCAGCCCCAGCACCACCGAGTACAGCCGCGTGAGGTGCAGCGCCAGAATTGCGCCCTGCCATGCCGAGTTCGCCGCCGTGTGAATCATCATGTTGGCGTTTCCATCGGGGCGGATAACGCCGATGTCGGCATGGGGGTTTTGTTGGCGAATGGCTTGCAGGTCGCTGGTGTTGATTCCGCCCGTTAGGACTGCTGCGATCATGTAGTACAGGGGCGGTTGGCTGCCTTCCTGCCGCCACGCGCCGGGGTTAGCCGGGTCTTGCGGCGGGAGTGATAGCCCGTTCTGCGCCAGATACTGGATCATCGGGTAGTGCCATAGCTCGTCGGAGGCTTCAAAGGGCGGGGTGACTACGCTGTAGACGATGCCCAGCACGAGGTATGCGCCCAGAATGAAACCCAACCAGCGGCGGTGAGTGCGGGTCGTGGTCATTTGCGGACTGCCTTCTGGAGGATGCGCTCGAAGAAACCCACCTGCGCCGAAGCGATTTGCTCCCAATCAAACGCGCTGGAGGTGGTGCTGGCGTTCGCGCCCAGACGTTCCCGTTCGGCGGGCTGCGCGTGCAGATCGCGCAGGGCAGCGGTGAGCGCGGCAGCATCTCCACGCGGGATGAGGCGCACACAGTCGCCGCTGTCGAAAACCGGAATCGGGACGGTGGGTTGTGTGGTGACAATCGGGCAACCATATTGCAGGGCGGCCATCAGGCTGCCGCGCCGGTAGGATGCGCCGTCCGCGAAGGGCAGGGCGATCACATCGCAGGCGGTCAACCCTGCTGCGACGGCTTCATCGGCTTCCAGATAGCCGGTTGCCAGTATCGCCTGTTCCAGCCGCAGATCAGCGATTTGCGCGTTGAAACCACGCATGAATTCGGCATTGGTCGGGTCACTGCTGCCCAGTCCGCCGCCGATCAACAGTAGCAGCGCCGGAATATCAGCATCCAGCAGCGCACGCAGACTGGTGAGCAGGATGTCCAGCCCCTTGCTGTGGTTCATCAGGCCAAAGTAGCCGATGATGAATTGATCGCGCCCCAGCCTCCATTGTTTGCGCTGACGCAGGCGTGAGGTCGCGTCCGGCTGCGGGGCGCGAATGTTGCTGCCGATGGGGATGAGGGCGGTGGTGGTCAGCACCCGCAGCGGAATTTCGTCCTCATGGTTGGTGGCAATTGCTCCGGCGGACATACGCGCCATCCGATTCACAATCCATGTGCGTGCCGCCCCCGCTTTGGGGAACAAATACGGGTAGCGCAAATCGTGGAAGGTGGTGACGGTGGGGATGGGAACGGAATCCGGTATGAAATGGATGAAGGGTGACATGCCGAAGGCCGCCGTCTGATATTGCAGGTTTATCAGGTCGAGGCGCTCATTTCGCGCCCACTGACGTATCCCCAACAGCGTGCCGGGATTCCATCCGCTGGCGGTCATGAGCGGGATGGCGGGGTCGCTACTACGCGCTCCGCTGCTGCTCAAGACGGCCACGTGATGCCCTTGCCGATGGAAGGTTTCTGCGAGGATGCTGCTGTATGCGCCTACACCGCCCTGCATGGGCGGGTATTCGCCACTGATGATGCCAATACGCATTTATGTCACCTTCAGGCCGGAACGGACGACCTGCCAGTAGGCGCGGATACGTTCGAGGCGCAACGGGCGCTTGTGACCGAGCAGCGCTTTTCCGCCTTCGAGGGCGATTTGCGCCGCGTAGTTCGCCAGCAACCACAGGCGCAGACCGTGCGCCACCGTGCTGCCGTGATATTTGCGGAAGTAGTGCAATTTGCTCTGCTGGAAGTGGATGTGCTTACGCGCGGTCACCTGTTCACTGCTTTTGCCGCCGTGATGGGTGATACGTGCTTCGCCGTGATAGACCACGCGCCAGCCCGCCAGCTTTGCCCGTTTGCACCAGTCGAGTTCTTCGGAGTACATCACGTAGGTTTCATCGAGTCCGCCAATTTGCGCGTACACCTCGCGCCGCGCCATCAGTGCCGATCCCTGCACCCAGTCTACCTCTGCGATGGCTGTGTCCGGCACATCGGCGGCGGTGTAGTGTTGCATGACGGAACGCGGGGCAAGCGCCTGCGCCCATGTGCTTTCAAACAGGCCGACAGCCAGTGTAGGGAAGCGGCGGCGCGTGGATTGGTGGCTGCCATCGGTGTTGAGCGTGTGTGCGCCGATGATGCCGACGGCGGGGTTTGCGTCCAGATAGGCCATCATCTGCGCCAGCGCGGAGTCAATCACTTCGGTGTCCGGGTTGAGGAGCATTAAGTAGCGCCCCTGTGCTTGCGCCAACCCGATGTTATTCCCGCGTGTGAAGCCGACGTTTTCGGTCTGCGCCAGCAGTTTCACCTGCGGGAACTGCGCTGCCACCATTGCGGCGCTGCCGTCGGTGCTGGCCGAGTCTACGACGATCACCTCCATCGTGTAGGGGCGGGCT
>CAIVEA010000205.1 GCA_903904765.1 uncultured Chloroflexota bacterium | reverse complement strand
GTAGTTGCCGTTCGCATCGGTCTGTGTCGTCTGCAACACCGTCCCGCTGGCATTCAGCAGGTTCACAGTAACGTTGGCGAAGTCGGCCTCACCTGCGTCCTGAATGCCGTCGTTGTCGGCATCCAGCCACACGCGATCACCGATGCTCGCCAGCGGCACAATGCCCGCGTCCCATGTCCGATCTGTCTCGCCGGAGATCAAATGGGTGGTCGCCGTATTTCCGGTTACGGTATTGGCATCGCTATCCAGCGCATCATTCGCGCCTTGATCGAGGTCACTGAACTCATACTGGTTGGAAGGCAGCACGAACTGGAGCGCGTAGTTCCCCGGCACGAGGTTGGTGAAGGTGTACGATCCATCCGTCGCGCTGGTGGTGCTGACTGTGACGGCGTTCTCGTCCGTCAGTGAAATGGTGACATCTTTCAGGCCGGGTTCGTTCCTGTCCTGTAGGCCGTTGTCGTTCAGATCGAGCCATACGAAGTTACCGATGCTGGCGCGGGTCATTAAACCCGCATCGGCGCTATTGTCGGTTTGGTCAGCGACCAGCGTGTAGATGCCCGTGCGCCCCGTCGTGCGGTCAGCGTCGCTATCCACCGCCGTATCTGCACCCTGTTTCAGGCGGGCAAACGCGGTATTCGCATCCGGCAGCACGAACGCCATGCTATAGCTGCCGGGGAACAGTCCCGTAAAGTTGTACGCTCCGTTCGCGTCGGTTGTCACGCTATAGGCGGTGAGGGTGGCGGTATTCGGGTCGTTTACTGCTGTTCCGGTGTTGTCCAGCAGATTCACGGTTATTCCGCCCACACCCGCTTCACCTGCATCCTGTAGGCCGTTGTCGTTGGTATCCAACCAGACGCGATCACCCAGCGTGGCGGGTTTTAGCACGCCCGCGTCCCATGTTGTATCGTCTTCACCGGAGATGAGCGTCGTAGCGATAGTGCGCCGTTGCGGTCAATCTCCAGTGTGGTACCGTAGAGGTTGGATGATCCCTTGAAACCGGTGGGGACTGTGCCGAAGCCCAATTCAATCTTGGTTGTGTAGATCCCCGCGCCTAGCCCCAGCGCCGACACATTAAACGTGGTGTTCTGCGCCACCGGCGACCCCGGTCAATCTACCCATACGCCCGGATTGTCGCTGGCCTGATAGCGCACCGTGATTGTGCCGCTGAAGTTGGTATACGAGCCGATGCGAAACGAAGTCAAAGCAAATGGCGCGGGGATGTCATCGGTCAGCGTCAGGTTGTCCAGCGCGATACCCGTATCGTTTTCATAATTCAGCGTGAAATAGCCGTCTGATTGACCGAATAGGAAACGCTGCGCGGCGCTCACGCCTCCGGCGCTGGCCTTGCTGAATTTGGGGACGGGCATCGGTACAATTGAGACAGACGCTTTTCCGGTGTCGGTGTTGCACACTGCTCCCACGTCGCTACAACTACCGCCTGCACCTGTCGGGAAATATCCCCAATCTAGATAGACAGCATTCACCATGTTGGTCGGTGCGACTACTACGTTGCTATCTCTGTCCGGGCTGGTGATGATGCCGCTGATGGTGGCAGTGGTTGCCCAGCCTGACGCGGTTGCGCCGCCGGGATTGAACAGCCAGCGTAGACTGGTAATCCAGTCTGTCGGTTGTAATCCTAGCGATGACACATCCAGCGTCACGTTCGATCCAGACGAGAGCGTCGCCCATGTGGAATAGGTCGGGCTGCCATTTAGCGCGTATTCGAGCGTCATCGGGTAGGCGGATACATCCGGTTTGACCCGGCACAGGTGGCACTGGCGCTGTCGGCGAAAGTGCGTCTCGATACCGGACTGCTGTCTGACAACACCCTGCTGGTACGACAGGAAGGCGTGAAAAAGATCGTGGTCGAGTACCGCCCACCGCAGAAGACCGGATTGTATCTCGATGGGTCGGAAACGGCGCTGCGCGTGCCGCTACCGGGACTGCTGTTGATCCGCATCACTGCCGAAGATAAAAACCCGCAGTACGGTGTGTATGCCGTCAAGAAACGCCCACCCACACTGAATGAACCGCTGTTTCATGCACCACTGCCGAATGTTTTTTCCAGCGGGAACATCTGCTGGGGGACGGTGCAGCGCGTGACAGACACCGCGCTCCAAAGCACTACGCTGGCAGAGGATTGGGCGGTCTTACTCGGCTCACGCTTCAACGATCATGGGGTGAGCGGCAAGAGCAAATCGCACTCGTCCGACATCCGCCAGATGCTCATCGCACTGGAAAAACGCAAAGCACGCGCCTATCCGAAATCCGATCTACTGCCGGTCAAGAAGACGCTGGCGCAGGTGTTAGGAGACGAAAAATGACTACTCTGAACATCTTCGATCCGAACACGCACATCCAGACCATTACCGTAGTGGGTTTAGGAGGAACGGGAGCGCAGATTGCGCGTTCTGTCGCCCGCATGGTGTATGACATGAAGGCGGCGCGACTGCACACGCCGCAGATTGTTCTGATTGACCCCGATAAGGTGGAGCAGAAAAACGTCGGACGGCGGTTGTACACCGTAGCCGATGTCGGCCAGCCGAAAGCGCATGTTCTGATGCGGCGCTTCAACATGGCGCTCGGCTTGGACATCATCGCTATTGCCAGTCCGGTGAATGCCGAAAAGCACTTTGAACGCTGGGGCAACCTAATTATCGGGGCAGTGGACAACCATCTGGCTCGGCGGGAACTGGCAAAAGCCAATGGCGCAATCTGGGTCGATGCGGGCAATCACTTCAATGCCGGACAGGTGGTGATTGGCAACACCAGCGACCACGAAACCGCCATGCGCTACATTGATGGGCAAAATGGCAGATATACCTACCTGCCTAACGCTGGACTGCTGTTTCCAGCGCTGCTTGAATCCAAACCGGAGGCAAAGCCACAGCCTGAACCGGAGCGCTCCTGCGCTGAACTGGTGGCAGCGCGTGAGCAGGATTTACTCATCAACGACTGGATGGCGACCATCGCCTCCCAGTACGTCTACAAATTGCTGCGCCGCCAGCCCATCCATTCCTTCGTGTCTTACGTCAGCGCCGACGGCATGAGCGTCCGCAGCGTGCCGATCTGCCGCGACGAACTGATGTCGTATTTACAGGTGGAGGTGTAACCATGCTCAAGGGTCAGC
>CAIVEA010000204.1 GCA_903904765.1 uncultured Chloroflexota bacterium | reverse complement strand
TGCCCACGCCTGACCTGATCCTGATCGCGTTCCGTCCGTTTACGGACATCACCGACCCTGAACTGCTACAAACGATCGCCAACGACGACACAATCCGCATGGCACAGGAGGCGCTCATCGCGGACGGTTTGCACGCCGAAATCCTGCATGTGGGCGACGACATCGAAACACGACTGCGCGCCTATGACCCGCGCCGCACGCTGATCTTCAACTATTGCGATGGTTTTGCAGATAACCCCAGTGGCTACGATCCGGTGACAAGCACATTCGAGGCGCTCGGGTTCGCCTTTACAGGTGCAGACGATGCCACGCTACGTTGGAGTCAGGATAAGGCGCTGGCGAAAGCGCGGTTGGTGGGAGCGGGTATCCCCACGCCGAAATATGCCATTTTCAATGCAGTCAACGAAATACACGATTGGACGCTGTTCCCAGCACTGGTCAAACCCGCGCATCAGCATGGCTCGCTGGGCATCACGCCTCAGTCGGTAGTGCATTCCCCAGCCGAGCTTCAGGAGCAGGTGCGCCGCATCGTGGAGGACTGGCAGCAACCCGCGCTGGTCGAGGACTTCATTGAAGGCGACGAGTATCGCGTGAGCGTGCTGGGCAATGGTGACGCGCTGGACATCCTGCCGCTGATGCGTATCCGCTACCACGCGGCTGAAGGGCTGAAGGATTTCGACACGAAATGGCTGGAAATCGGCATCACGATTGATGTGCCTGTCGAAGTCTCGCCGCTGCTGCGGGAGCGCATCCAGCAAGCTGCCCGCGCCGCGTTCCGGGCGGTGGATATGCGCGATTACGGTGGGATTGACTTGCGGGTGCGCGGAGAACAACCCTACATCATTGACCCCAACCAGAACCCCGACATCTCGGAAGTGAGCAACTTTTTGCGGATGTCGCGGGCTGTCGGCATCGAGTATCCGGCGCTGCTGGGACGTATCGCCCGCTTAGCCGCCGCCCGCCTGCCGCGCTGAACGCTGCGCCTGCCAGCGTTCCCACAACCAGACCAGCGCCGCCGCCGAAAAAACGAACCAGTAGGGGTCAGTAGGGACACGGTAGCGGGTGGACGGGTGAAAGACCACGTACATGACCGTCATGCTGATCTGGATGAACCAGAACAGCGTCACATCACGCCATGCTTTCGCGGTGACGACAATTCCAAGCAAGCCGATCAGGAACAGCCCGCCCCAGTAGAAGCGATGGATGATACGTCCGATCTGGTCGAATAGCGGTGTGGAATACGCCCCCACCGGGTCGCCCGGCGGCAAGCCGCCCAGTTCCAACGCGCCGCCGCTGCCCTCCGCGATCACGTTGCCCTGATAGTCTAAACGCGGCACTTGCCCCTCCACGGGGTTCAAACGCGGCGCGACATCAATGCTCCAGTACACCAGAAACTTCGTCCACAGCAGGTCAGGAAGTTGTTCAGGGTACGTCCGCAGATAGTCCATCCCCGCCTGAAAGCGTTCCTGACTGGCCGGCAGACTCAGCGCATCGGCGGCCTTCAGCGGCGGCGGGGGAACCCATTGCACATCATAGCCCGCCCGAAAATAGGGAATCGTATAGATGCTGTTCCCCTGATAAAAGTTGTCGCCAAAATTGAGCGCAGTTGGCACAAACGCCTGATACACGCTGAAATTGCGGGCGACCCACGGCAGTATCACCAGCACACCCACGCCCGCCACCGGCAGCAACCGTCCCACCGTCCGCCACCAGCCCAACCGGAACATGAACCACAGCGCCAGTAGCAGCGCCAGCAACGGCAGCAGCGCCCGCGTGAGCAGCGATAGGCCGAGCAGCGCCCCTGCCCCCACCGCCAGCGCCCAAGCCACCCGATCCATGCGCGAACGCTGGCGCAGCAGCACCAAACACCACACAAACCCGTACAGCAGCGCCATGAAAAACGGCGTGTCAATCAGCGTCAAATTCTGGAAGATCAAATAGGGATACAGCGCGTAGAACAGACTTGCCAGCAACCCGATTAGCCTGCCCCGCACCAGCGTGATACGCGCCGTGTGAAACAAACAGAGGATGCACAGTACGTCCAAGGCGGTGTGGAACAGCGCCACCGTCAACGAACCGCGCCCCAGCACAGCATACACCGCCGCCAGCGCATAGCTGTACAGCGGCGGAATCACTGCATCAGGCACACCGGGGGTGCGCCCGTATACGCCCGTCGCCAGCAGATTGCGGGCGTAGGTGTCGTAGGCTTCCGAGCCGTGTATCGCATTTGAGTCATCAAAATGAAACACACCGGGGAAGGCGAAAAAGATGCCCAACCGCAGCACAACCGCCAGCGCCACCACCAGCAGCAACGCGTGACGGCCTATCCACATCCTGAAGGAACGATTACGCACAATCACCTCTTTTCAGCGCGATTGTATCAGGCAGGTCACAGATGGAACAACCAGCGGTTTGCCGATTATAATCAACCTTCACGCCCCGCCGCCCAATCTGTACAGCGGGAACAGGATTGCGAAGGAACACCTATGCCCACCGATCACCGCGCCCTGCTACACCATGCCCTCGCCAACGAGTCGTTCATTCAGATGACGTTCAACGGCAAGATCAGCCCCGCGCTGGCGTGGCGGCGGGTGGTACTGCGTCCGGTGCTGCTCAAAGGCCGCCGCCACATCCAAATTTCGCGCTTCGATGCCAAACAGGATGTGACTAAGAACATCCTACCGGAAGCCGCGCCCGCCCTGCTTGATGAGTTGCTGGCGCTGCCCTTCCACACCATCCGGCTGCAAACCCGCGCCGAAGATGTGACCGTGCAGATCGCGCCATCCGGCAAGGTGAGCGTGAAAACCACGCCCGCCGCTGCGCCCCGACAGGCCGAGATGCGCCACGACGCGCCCAAAGACCTGCCGCTGCCGCCCGATATGCCCGATCCGTTCCTGCAAGCCATCGGCATCATGACCGCCGACGGACGGGTGAAGGCCGCCATGCAGGATAAGTTCACGCAGATCAACGAGTTCCTCAAACTGCTCGACCACACGGGCGCACTCGATAATTTCGACCATACACCCGTCCACATCCTCGATTGCGGTTGCGGGTCGGCGCATCTCAGCTTTGCCGCCTATCACTTCCTGACGCATAAGAAAGGCATCGCCGCCGCCCTCAGCGGGGTGAATGTGAACGGCGGACTGATCGAGAAAGACAATTTGCTCACGCAGGAGATGGGGCTAACTGATGTGTGCTTCTACCCGTCGGCTATCGCGGCCTTCCAACCGCCCGCCCCGCCGGATATTCTGCTTGCGCTGCACGCCTGCGATACCGCCACTGACGAGGCGCTAGCGCTGGGAGTGCGCCATGCAGCGGGGGTGATCGTGGCTGTGCCGTGCTGCCACAAAGACCTGCACCGCCAGTTGCAAAACCGCGAACCGTTTAATCCGCTGCTGCGGCACGGCATCCTCAAACAGCGTTTTGCTGACCTGCTGACCGACACCTTCCGCGCCCAGATTTTGAGGCTGATGGGGTACAAAACCGATGTGATCGAGTTCGTGTCCTCCGAACACACCGGACGTAACTTGATGTTACGCGCCGTCCGCCGTCCACAAGGCGCACCCGCGCAGGCCGATTATGCCGAGTATCAGTCGCTGAAAGCCTACTGGGGCGTAACGCCGCACCTCGAAACGCTGCTCGCACCGGAGTTCGCGGCGCTGCACGGCTGAGTCTACTGCACTGTCGTTTCGGCCTGCGGTTGCAAATCGGTGTTCAGCGACCAGTTGCCACCCAAATCCTGCGCCCAGACCGCGAAGGCGTAGCGCCGTCCGGCCTCGCCCGTGTATTGTCCCTGCGTGGCGCTGGTTTCCAGCCACGGCTTCCACTCGCCGTCATCCACGCGCACCCACACCAGAAAATGCCCGATGCCGCTGTCATCCGCGCCCGACCAGTACACGGTGAAAGTGGCGGGGCTGATGATGGGCAGCGGGGTCACGCTGGCGGTGGGCGGGGTGGCATCATGCTCCGGCTCGGTGGTGGGGCGCGGCGGCTGCGTGGCGGTGATCGCCCCCGGCGTGAG
>CAIVEA010000203.1 GCA_903904765.1 uncultured Chloroflexota bacterium | reverse complement strand
TTTCAACTGGCGGCTGTACAGACTTTGCACGCTGGCGAACACCGCCCGCAGCATAAAGTTCGCGCCCACCACCGCCCGCCGCCCCTCGTTGGGACGCGCTTCGCCCTGCTTGAGCAACTCACCGATCACGCCGGAGAAGTCACGCGGCAACCCACCCGCCTCACGGATATCCAGCAGCAGGTGAACGGTGTGCGGTGTGGCAACCAGTCGGTCATCCACTTGCTGCACCGCCGCCCGCACATCATCCCACGTCCAACCGCGCTGAAAACGCATGTGAAGGATCGTGTTTTCCGGCGTACCCCAGCCCACTTCTATACTCATACTCATCCTTTTCTTCCCGTGTTTACGCTCATAATCGCGTCTGCTGTCGGGATGTTGGCTCTCAACATTATTTAAGTGTTATTTCATCAAACGTTTATACGAACAATTTACTTTATACACAGTTGTCGTGAGCGCCATACAGAATACGTTCCAAACCGCCAACGGGTTGCGAGATTTTAACGGAAAAAGGCGGCGGAACCCTAATCTAAAGCGGCGCATGAGCATGGCTTAGTGTAAAACCGGATTGAGTTCATTTATCGTAAGGAGTAGGAAGATGAAGAAGCTGTTCGTATTGCTGTTGTCTGCTGTTCTGATGGTGATGGCGCTGCCCGCGATGGCTCAGGACGCGCCCGGTACGATTGCCGACATCGTGGTCGCGTCGGCCTCGGCGGAAACGCCGGAATTCAGCACCCTGCTGGCGGCTGTGCAGGCCGCTGACCCCGCCGTTCTGGAAGCCCTGAGCAACCCCGAAGCCGCGCTGACCGTGTTCGCCCCCACCGATGCCGCCTTCGCTGCGCTGGCTGAAGCACTGGGTGCGGATGCCTTCGCCGCTGTGCTGGCTGATCCGGCGGCGCTGACCAACATCCTGCTGTTCCATGTGCTGGATGGCAAGGTCATGTCGGCGGATGTGGTTGCAGGTCTGGAAGCCAATGATGGTCTGCTTCAAGTTCCCTCGCTTCAAGGTCAATACATTGACATTGCCAAGACCGATGATGGCATCACCGTCAATGGCGCGAACCTGAATCTGGATATGGTGGACATCGAAGCCAGCAACGGTGTGGTTCATGTGATTGATGCGGTCATCCTGCCGGAAAGCCGCACTATCGCCGAAATCGCTGTCGAGATGGCGGGCGATATGGAAGCCCCGCAGTTCACCGCCCTGCTGGCCGCTGTGCAGGCTGCTGACCCCGCTGTTCTGGAACTGCTCTCCAACCCGGATGCCGCACTGACCGTGTTCGCCCCGGTGGATGATGCCTTTGCCGCCCTCGGTGAGGACACCCTCAAGGCGGTTCTGGCGGATAGCGCCACCGTGACCAGCATCCTCCAGTACCATGTCATCCCGGCGGGTGAAGATGGTGCGGTGGTGGGCAGCGACGATCTGGGTGCGCTGCTGGCCGATGCCCCTGCGGAAGGTCTGGATGTCCCGACGGCACTGGAAGGCGCGAGCCTGAACTTCTCGGTGATGGGTGATGCAGCGACGATCAACGGCAACACCAAGATCGTCATCACCAACGTGGATGCCAGCAACGGTATCATCCATGTGATCGACTCGGTCCTGCTGCCCCCGCAGTAATCGCTGACTGAACGACTGACGAAAAGCGCCGGATACACGTCCGGCGCTTTTTGTATCCCGCTACCAGAACACCCCCGCGCAATCGCATACTGGCAGATTACGTAATCTTCCTTTACAATTCTCGCCCTCGCAAGCCTAAAGGGGAAACCTCCATGAAGAAACTCAGCGCCCTCATGATTCTGGTTCTGGCGATGTTGGCTGTTGCTCCGGCTTTCGCGCAGGATGCCACCATCGCCGATACACTGCTGGCGGCGGCGGGCGCAGACCCGGCGGAATACAGCATCTTTGTTTCGGCTATTCAGACTGCTGACCCCGATCTGCTCGACACGCTCGCTAACCCGGATGCGAACCTGCTGGTTTTCGCGCCGACGGATGCGGCTTTTGGCGCTCTGCTGGAACAATTCGGTGAGGATGCTTATACCAATCTGCTATCTTCCCCTGAAACGGTGAAGAAGATTCTGGAATATCATGTGGTCGTCGCGCCGGAAGGTTCGACCACCCATGCAAAGATGGCGGATGCCGCCAGCGGGCTGGAATCCATCGGCGGCACACAATCGTTGGTGGCGGTCAACGGGCAGTCGGTGGATATTTCCACACCGGACGGTAGCACGATCACAGTGGACGGCGCAAACATCGTGCAGATGGATGTCGAAGCCAGCAACGGCACGATTCAGGGCATTGACGCGGTGCTGCTGCCGAACCTCGCCACCCTCGCCGATACGCTCACCAACTTCGCCACCAACGAGACGCTGCCCATGCTCACCTCGTTGTATACCGCGCTGCAAGCAGCAGACCCGGCGCTGCTGGAGATGCTGGCAGACCCCGAACAGCACCTGACCGTGTTCGCCCCCACCGACGAAGCGTTTGCGGCGCTGGGTGACGATATCCTCAACGGCCTGCTCAATGACCCAGAAAAGCTGACGGCTGTACTTCAATATCACATGCTGCCGGGGACGATCCACACCTATGATCTGATTTCCAATCCCGATTTATGGTCGGCCATTCAGAGTGACGAAAACAATCTGGATGTGGAAACCCTCCTAGCCGACCAGAACCTCACGTTGACCAAAGATGCCAATGGCAAGCCCCTCGATTTCTTGGTGAATGGCGCACACCTGATGGTCAAAGACCTTGATGCGGTGAACGGTGTGATTCACATGATTGACGTGGTACTGGGGTACGGAGAGCACTAAACCAGCAGACAGCGCACAATCCACAGCATTAACGCGCTGTTCGTGCAAGAATCCTTCGCAGAGAGCCGGATAGACCGGCTCTCTTTCATTTCGTTACCCGAAGCGCCGGTTCGCCCACACACGGGCATTAAACACGTCCGCCACGTTCACATAATCGCCCTGCGCCAGAACGAGGTCGAACAGCACGTTCGGATACTGGTGCTGGATGATCTGGCGCATGGCATCCGCCATATCCGGCGGGGCGATGACGGTGGTGGCGAGGCTGCGATCGGACGGGATGTAGTTGATGTAATCCCAGATGGTCGCCACAATCGGGCGGAAGGTGTTCCAGTAGGCTTGTGCCGTCTGAAAGAACCAGTCCAGTTCCAGACCGGGCGCGAGGATGATGATGTGAAAACTCGGTTCGCCGTGTATCGCCCCCGGTCCCATCGTCACCGGCTCCGGCATCACCTCCACCGCCGTAACATCCTTCAGGATGGGCGATGTTTCCATCAGGCGGGTGATGGCGCGGGCGGGGCCGGGTTCCCAGTAGGAATCCTCTTTCCACAGGCACACGCCGAAAAACCAAGGGGG
>CAIVEA010000202.1 GCA_903904765.1 uncultured Chloroflexota bacterium | reverse complement strand
TATCGGTCCGGTTATAACCACGCATATCTACCGCCGCTACGCGATATCCAGCCGCCGCGAGGGGCTTGATCTGAAAGCGCCAGGAATACCAGAACTCCGGGAAGCCGTGCAGCATGACCACCAGCGGTGCGCCCGGCTCTCCTTCGAGTACGGTGTGCATGTTCAGTTCACCCGCAAGGATCATTTCATGGTGAAAATCGGCAGGGCTTAGTTTTTGCATGCTTGCCTCCATGTCATCATTTGACCTAATCACTCATCTTGGCCAGACAGTTGAATCGGTTGAAATTGACGAAAAGGCAGAGTGCAAATCCTCACCCCGCTGCGCTTGCGCTACGCTTAGCTTCCCCTCAGCCGTTGCAATGGCTGAGGGAATAATCGGGGCGAGGATAATCTCAGGGCAGCGGGAGGGCGCATTCGTTGGTTGATAGGGTGCAGGTCGCCAGCACTGTGTCGCCACGCCGCACTTCAAAGGTGGCGGCAGGGTCGTCGCTCAGCCAGAACCAGCGCGGGAACGATACGCGGCTCCACGCATGGCGGCGGGTACACACATCTGGCGGGTCAACATCGTTGATGTCGTTGCGCTGCACCTGAAAACAGTCGCCCGCCGTCAGGCCGGTCAACGGGCGACTGCCGTTTCCCCAACTTTGCGAGTCGAACACCAGTGTTTTGCCATCGGCCTGTGTTTGCACAAATACGATTCCGCTGACATCCACCTTGCCATTGGAACGGTTCAGCAGCGTGAGCGATTGCTCATCCCACACCAGCAAGACGGGCGTGTCGGTGGCAATCGTCGCTTCGGCGGTGGGGATGTCGGTGGGTGCAGCCGTTGGCGCGTCGGTGGGTGCAGCCGTTGGCGCGTCGGTGGGTGCATCCGTTGGCGCAACTGTCGGGGCATCCGTCGGCGCGTTGGTTGGCTCATCGGTGGGCGCGGTTGTCGGTGCGTCAGTGGGTTTTTCAGTGGGCGCAATCGTCGGTTTTTGCGTCGGGCTGGCTATTGTTTCGGCGGTGGCTTCGGCAGTCGCTTCCACCACCGGGGCGCTGGTCGCGCTCGGCAGGGCGGCGCTGGCCTTTTCGGTCACGGTGGGCGGCGCGGTAGGCGTGACCGCCTCACCCTTATTCCCGCCCAGCAGCACCGCGCCCACGCCGATGAGCAGCAGCACCAGTACCACCGCACCCGCCATCATCAGCGTGCGCTGGCGACGGGCGGCGGGTTGCGCGGCCTCGATACGCTTGAACATCTCGTGGCGGGTCTGCGCCGAAGCGCGGGAGTCAGTCACGGTGGGCGAGTCGTCCAGCGGGTTCGGCAGGCGCGGACGGTTGATGGCTGGACTTTGAGTGGCAGTGTTACCTGTTTCGCTCCACGCGGCTTTGGGCTGTTCCATGCCAAATGCGGCACGGAGCGCCTGTGTCATGGCTGCGCCGTTGGGATAGCGTTTCTTGGGGTCTTTATCCAGCGCCCGCATCACCACCGCGTCCACTTCGGGCGTGATACCGCTGGCGACGGTGCTAGGCGGCGGCGGCGCGTCGCTCAAGTGCTTCATAGCCACTGCCAGCGCCGAGGGGTCATTGAAGGGTAAGTTATTGGTGAGCATCTCGAACAGTACCACGCCTAGCGAGTAAATATCGCTTTGCGGGACGGCGTTGGCGGACGAGATGGCCTGTTCGGGCGCGATGTAGTGGGCGCTGCCAAAGGTGTTGCCCACCGTG
>CAIVEA010000201.1 GCA_903904765.1 uncultured Chloroflexota bacterium | reverse complement strand
GCATTGGCTGGTGTCGGTAATCCCCATGCCGGTCGAGCAGACCGAAGCTGTCGCGCTCAGGGTTTACCAGACCGTCACCGCGGTGATTCGCGGCGCACTGCTCACCGCGCTGGCCCAAGGGGTGATCGCCATGGTCGGCTACCTGATCGCCGGCGTGCCGCTGGCCATCCTGTTCGGTGCCCTGACCGGTCTGGCGGGCATGATCCCCGTGGTGGGGGCGGGTCTGGTCTGGTTGCCGCTCGGCCTGTTTGCCATGCAGGAGTCAGAGGCCTGGGGCCTGTTCGTTCTGGTCTGGGGCTTCGTGGCGGTGAGCATGAGCGACAACATCATCAAGCCACTGTTCATCGGCAGTCGCGCCGGCATGCCGATACTGCTGATCTTCTGCGGCATCCTCGGTGGGGCCAATGTCTACGGCTTCACCGGTCTCATCGTCGGGCCGATCCTGATTGCCGTCCTGCTGGCTTTCATTTCCATCTACCGGGAGCACTATCTGGGGGCGCAAGCGCCGCTGGCCCGCCGCAGCGGATCCGAAACCGCTCCACGCTAAGCTCGGACCCCGCGGGCGCTGCCGGCTGCGCCGGTCAGCACTGATCCGCGGCGCGATTCGGCAGAGAGGCGGTCAAAGCTGCCCACCCGCAGCGCAGGCGAGACCGCCCGCACGCGAATCAGGTCGCGGTAGGTGGAAAGTAACGAGGCCGGATCGCCCGTTTCGGTTTCCACACTGGCTGTGGATTCGTTCGTGCCGCAGTTCTGGCCGCTGTCGTAGGGCAGGACGATGTGTTCGCTCGTCCACTGGAAAGCGGTGCGGCGGCAACCATCGTCGCGCTGGCGTTTGCCCGTCATGCCAATTTCTTCGCCGTAGTAGATGAACGGGATGCCGGGGTTGGTGAGCAGCAGTCCCGCTGCCACTTTCGCCTGTTCAAGGTTGCCGTTCAACTGCGACATCAAGCGGTCTTGATCGTGGTTGGCAAGGAATACGCCGTACTGTCCCGGCGGGAAACTGCGAGTGGCGGCATTTTGTGCGGAGGCGATGGTGTTAGCCTGTCCGCTGCGGAGGCCATCCACCAGCGCAGTTTGCAGGTCGAAGTTGAAGGCTGTGTCCAGCGCACCGGGGACGTAGAGCTTCACTTCTGGCGTGCCTGTCCACACTTCGCCAATCGTGAACGAGTCCGGTTTTACCGACCGGATGTAGTCATAGTAGCGGGTGAGCCATGTCAGGTTGCCAGCGGAACTGGCGAGCTTGTTCTTGTCCTCGACGTAGTAACGTGCGCCGTCCAACCGCAAGCCATCCACGCCCATATCTTCCAGCCAGAAGCGCGTGAAATCGAAAACAGCCTGTGTGACTGCCGGATTACGCAGGTTCAAATCAGGGATGCTGCCATCGAATACGGCGTAGTAGTAGCGATTGCCGCGTGAATGCCACACGGCCTGTCCCCAAGGGCCGATCTGGGCGGGGTTGACGGTGCTCCAGCGATACCACTGGTTTTTGGCTGAACCCGCTGTTTGCGACTCTTGAAACCACGTGTGCTCGGTGGAGGTGTGGTTCGCTACCATGTCAATGATGACGGCTATTCCGCGCTCGTGGGCGGCGGCGACTAGGGCTTTGAAGTCGTCGTTCGTGCCGTAATCGGACTCGACGGTGTTGTAATCGGTGACGGCGTAACCGTGATAGGTTGGCCCCTCGAAGATGGGCATGAGCCATAGTCCCGTGATGCCGAGATCGGTGGTGGTGTTTGGGTCGCCATCATTCAAGTAGTCGAGTTTTTGGATGATACCCTGAAAATCGCCGCTGAAGTTACCGTCGCTATCGAAGAACGAGCGCACGAATAGTTGATAGAAAACGCGATCATTCCACCAAGGAAGCCCCTCAGTTCCGGTCATCGGGTTTTGCGAATCCTGCGCGGACACGCTCATCGTTCCGAGCAAGCATACGAGTACCAGCAGGCTTAGTCTGCGGATCATAATCTCTCCTCATCCCGATCAAAATCGCTGAATTACAGGTTACGATAAACCGCTGATCTGTGTACTGGATTGTATCATAGCCACATGAGAGACAGCGTTGTATTCGCAGGCGGGCGGCGCAGATAGTCGTTATGAACGGTATACTCAGCAGATGAAGTGACGGCGGCGAATCGAGGGTTGAGCATGGCAAATGGGGATAGCAATCGCCCTGTGGTAGGCGCGATTCTGGGGGACGGCGTGGGGGTGCGAGGGACGCGAACCAAAGGGCAGGGGGCGCAGGGGCGTTTGCCGCTGACTGCCGATATGCTGTTGAATGAACCGAGTGGTAATCTGTTCGGTCTGACGCAGAATGTGGCGATGGGTTGGAATCCTGAAGAAGTGAATCGCCAGCAAGTGGTGATCGTGAGTACGCACGGCGGGCTGCGGGCGGACGATGGTCGTCCGGTGGCGCTGGGCTATCACACCGGACACTGGGAGGTGAACCTGCTGGTGCGCGAGGCAGCGGAAACGCTGCGGGCGCAGGGTGCTGTGCCGTTCGCCGCCTATTGCACCGACCCATGTGATGGGCGTTCGCAGGGTACGGACGGTATGATGGACAGCTTGCCCTACCGCAACGATGCGGCCATCGTCATCCGGCGGCAGATTCGATCGTTGCCCACGCGGGATGCAGTGATCGGGGTGGCGACCTGCGACAAAGGGCTGCCTGCGATGATGCTGGCACTGGCGGGGTGTAGCGATATACCCGGTTTGATGATTCCCGGCGGAGTGACGCTGCCGGACGAAGATGCCGAGGACGCTGGGATGGTGCAGACCATCGGCGCACGCTACACGCAGGGTGTGATTACGCTGGACTACGCGGCGGAAATGGGCTGCCGTGCTTGCGGGTCTAGCGGCGGCGGGTGTCAGTTTTTGGGGACGGCGGCCACATCGCAGGTTGTGGCGGAAGGCTTCGGCCTGACGCTGCCACACAGTGCCCTCTGCCCCTCCGGTGAGCCGATCTGGCTGGATATGGCGCGGCGTTCGGCGCTGGCGCTGCTGCGACTGAAGGATGATGGGCGGCGGTTGGCGGATTTGTTCACAGCCGAATCGCTGGAAAATGCCATGATGGTGCATGCCGCGTTCGGTGGCTCGACTAATTTGCTGCTGCACATTCCAGCTATCGCGCTGGCGGCGGGGTTGCGTCCGCCTACGGTAAGCGACTGGCAGCGCGTGAATCGCAGTACGCCGCGTCTGGTGGATTCGCTGCCGAACGGCCCGCGCAATTTTCGCACGGTGCAGGTGTATATGGCGGGAGGCGTGCCGGAGGTGATGCTGCACCTGCGGCGCATGGGACTGCTGCATACCGATGTGTTGACGGCCAGCGGCGAAAGGCTGGGTGCAGTGCTGGACTGGTGGGAGGGGAGCGAACGGCGGCTGGCGGCTCGGGCGCTGCTGCTGGAACAGGATGGTGTGGCGGCGGACGAGGTGATTATGGACGCAGACCGCGCCCACGCTGCCGGACTGACCAGCACGGTGATTTTTCCGGTGGGCAATCTCGCGCCGCAGGGTTCGGTGGTGAAGGCCACCGCGATTGACCCGTCGGTGATTGACTCGGATGGGGTGTACCGCCAGCGGGGGCGGGCGCGGGTGTTTACATCCGAACGGGCGGCGATACAGGCGGTGAAGGGGCAGACGCAACCGCCAGTGCAACCGGGCGATATTATGGTGCTGATCGGGATCGGACCGCAGGGGACGGGCATGGTGGAAACCGCGCAAATCACGTCTGCACTCAAATATCTGGACTGGGGGAAGCAGGTCACGCTGCTGACTGATGGGCGCTTCTCCGGCTTTTCGACGGGTGCTTGCATCGGGCATATCGGGCCGGAGGCGCTGGCGGGCGGTGCAATTGGCAAAGTGCGGGATGGCGACTGGATTGAGGTGATTCTTGATCGCCACCAGCTTGAGGGGACGATCCGGTTGGTTGGCACGGCGGACGGTGCGTTGACGGCAGGCGAGGCGCAGGCGCTTTTGGACTCCCGTGAGCTGCACCCTGATTTGCATCAGCACCCGCGTCTGCCGGACGATACGCGCCTGTGGGCGGCGCTGCAAGAGGCCAGCGGCGGCACATGGGCGGGGTGCGTGTATGATGTGGACAGGATTATCACGGTGCTGAAGGCGGGGCTGAACGCCTTGCAAGCCGAAACGGAGAGGTAGGAGAGAATGTACGCTCTGGGTGGTGAACTGGTTGCCCGTTCGCTGGCGGCGCAAGGGGTGAATACGCTGTATACCCTGTGTGGCGGGCATGTGATGGGCATTTATGACGGTTGCTTGAATAATGCGATCAAGGTGATTGATTTCCGGCATGAGCAGGCGGCGGCACATGCGGCGGATGCTCATGCGCGGCTGACGCGCAACGTGGGCGTGGCGGTGGTGACGGCTGGGCCGGGCGTGACGGACGCGGTGACGGGCGTGGCGAATGCCTACGAAGCACGCAGTCCGCTGATTTTGATCGGTGGGGCAGCACCCCTCAAAACGAAGGGCATGGGGGCGTTGCAAGAGATGCCACAACTTGCGATGTTTCAGGACATCACTAAAGCCAGCTTCACGATTACCGATACTGCCAGCATTCCGGCGCTGATGCACGAGGCGTATCATGCGGCGCTGAGTGGCCGTCCGGGGCCGGTGTTCGTGGAGATTCCATTCGATGTGTTGTTCAACGCGGTTGAGCCGCCTGAAATTCCAGAACGAGTCACCCTTGTGCCGCAAGAGCCGCAAGCGGGGGATGTGGCGGCGCTGTTTGAACTGCTGCGCGGGGCGAGTAAGCCGGTGCTGATCGCAGGGACGCAGGTGTACTGGGATGCGGCGCACACGGCGTTGCGTGAATTGACCGAGCAGACCGGAATACCGGTGTTCACGAATGGCGCGGGGCGCGGTACGCTGCCCATGACGCATCCAAACTGCTTCAAATCGGCACGGAGCGCGGCATTGCGCGAGGCGGATGTGGTCATCCTGCTAGGAACACCGCTTGATTTCCGGCTGAAGTACGGACAGGATGGTTGGAATCCGTCGGCAAAGCTGATTCAGGTGGAAAGCGACCCGCGTGAACTGCACCGTAATCGCCGCGCAGATGTGGCGCTGACCGCCGATGCACGGTTGGTGCTGGAAGCACTGGCGGAGGGGTTGCAGGGTATCCGCTATGATGAATGGCTGACGCGAGTGCAGGCGATTGAGGCGAAAAAAGAGGCCGAACAGCAGCAGTGGACGACTCTGGCGGATAGTCCGGTGAATCATTTCCGGTTCGGCGCGGAACTGAATGCCTTTGTGGATGAGAACACCATCGTGATCGGGGATGGTGGGGACATCGTGACGGCCTGTGCGCGGGTGATGGATGTCACCCTGCCGGGGCAATGGATGGATCCGGGGCCGCTGGGGTGCTTGGGGGTGGGGGTGCCGTTTGCGATTGCGGCACAACACTTGTACCCCGATAAACGGGTGCTGGTCATCAACGGGGATGGCGCGTTCGGGCTGAACGGGTTCGAGTTCGATACGGCGGTGCGCTTCGGGTTGCCGATTGTGAGCATTGTGGGGAATGATGCGGGATGGGGCAATATCCGCGTGATTCAGCAGCAGATGATCGGGGAAGATCGGGCGGTGGCAACTTCGCTTGCGCCTACACGCTATGACAAAGTGGTGGAGGCGCTGGGCGGCTACGGGGAGTATGTCGAGCAACCGGAGCAGATCCGTCCGGCGCTGGAACGGGCGTTTACCAGCCGTAAGCCGGCCTGCGTGAATGTGATGCTTGATCCGAAAGGGCTGGCGAAAACTGCGCCGAACATGGCCTATATTCTATGAAGGTGAGTCATCGGATTTGAGGAGATGCGTTTCGAGCAGGTTGGGCAAGTCGGCGGGCTGCACCTGATGGCAGACCACCCCCTGCGGATAGATGATGAGATTGGGACCAGCGCCACAATGACTCAAACAGTTGGCGATTTCGAGTTTGACTGGCTTCGGATAGTCATCACCATTAGCGGCATCCAGCAACGGTTCGAGCGCCTTCAGAATGGCATCGGCGCGGCGGCTGAGGTTGCAGTACTGCCCCCTGCACACCACGATACGCTGGCGGGGTCGGGTCATGGCGAGACAACCGGAGTTTTGGGCAGGTAGAGCGTCTGGTCAATGTAGATGCTATCGGCGCTGTCGAGGCAGTTCCCCGCCACGATCTCCTCTACGCTGCTATCGGTTTGCATGGCGAGTAAGCCGAGCGTATCGCCTGCGACAACGGTGTAGGCGACCCATGTGGGCGGGGTGGCGGAGCAGGCCGGATTGACGGCAGGTGCGTTCGGGTCAACCGTGCCGTTGCCACCATCGGCGGGCGGGAAGTAGCCAAATTCGGGTGTTGCCAGCACCGATACGGGCGGGGTAGGTGTGGCGCGGCTGAAGCGCAGATTGCAGCCGGCAGCCAGCAGCAGGGGAATGAGGAACAGGACGAGGTGCTTGCGGTTCATCATTCCCCTATTTTACACGAATTCTGCTAGAATGCGGCTACGAGGCCATCTTTGCGCGGGTCGCTGCCGCCCAGCAGCACGCCGCTTTCGGGGTCGCGCCGGATGATCTGACCGTCGCCAAATACGCCGCGCCCGCGCCCGGAAACCGGACGGATGCGGTGTCCGAGTTCTGCCAACCGCGACATGGTGGCAACCGGAATGCCTTCTTCAAGCGCAAGCACCGAGCTTTCTGTGCCTTCTTCGAGGCAGAAGCGCGGGCGGTTGAGGACTTCTTGCGGGTTCAACTGGTCGTCAATCATACCGCTGATGACCTGAAAGTGTCCCTGCGGTTGCATGAAACCGCCCATCACGCCGAAGCACGACCACAGTTCTCCATCACGGGTTGCCATGCCGGGGATGATGGTGTGATACGGGCGCTTGCCGGGGGCGAGGGCGTTGGGATGCCCCGGTTGCAGGCTGAAACACGCGCCGCGATTTTGCAGGAATACCCCTGTGCCTTTGGCGACGATGCCGCTGCCCCAGCCGAAGTACAAGCTGTTGATGAACGAACAGGCGTTGCCCTGTCCATCCACCACGCTCAAGTAGACGGTGTTG
>CAIVEA010000200.1 GCA_903904765.1 uncultured Chloroflexota bacterium | reverse complement strand
CTGCATCTGACCGATTTGTGTTTGCTGCGTCAACAGCATGTCCAGCGCAATTCCCTTCAGGATGCTATCCGAACCCTGATTATAGACCAGCAGCGCCATCTCGATCGCCTGACTGTGATGCACAATCATGTCGCGGGCGAATCCGGTTTCCGGCGATTGTTCACTGACGGGGGCGGCACGCGCCCCCTGCCAGATCAGTACCGCCAGCACGCCCAGCAGTACGCCGATGAGCAACAAGAATAGCGCACGCAGCGCCTGTGCGGGAGTGGTGGGAGTATGTTCCATCATCTGGCGCTAACTCTGCCCGAGTTGTGCCAGCGTGCGCGTTTCGCCGCCATCACAGGTCGCGCCCATCTCCGGCGTGGATTTGCCCTGCTCGTACTTCTGAAGGAATTGCAACAAACGCGGGTCATCCGCCCGTTCCAACGGCAGTTGATAGCCCCATGCCGTCAGAATGATCGGGCTGGAGATGCCGGGGTACGGGCTGAGCAGGCGATGGGTACTCTGTACGGTGATGTTCTGGAGGGTCTCCAACTGATCGGCGGGTAAATCAGGCTGATAGGTAATCCACACCGCACCGTGTTCCAGCGAATGTACCGCGTGTTCGTTGCCGATAGGTTCGGTATAAACGCCGCACTGCTGCCAGACCGGATGATGCAACCCGCCTGCGGGCGGAATCTGGTCATATTGCACGGGCGTGGTCACATGCCCCGGTGCAGGCACATCAATAACCTGTACGCCATCAATTTGCGCGTTGAGTGCATTCCCATTCTGCGACGTGACCACACCGATCACCGCGAGGATGACCACAATCGCCAGCACACTGCCGCCGATGAATAGACGATCTGTCGTCAACCAGCCCGACGCGGCCTTCTGACCGGGCTTAGGCCGGACAGATCGCTTGATTTCTTTATCAGAAGCCATTCTTGTATTCCCCATTAACCCAATAAAGCGAGTCCTCGCATCATGCCATCACTATCTGAGAACCAGTTATCAGATTCCTGAAGAAAAGCTAATGCTCCCCGAAAAGATATTCAGACAATCTTCAGACTGGCCTTAACATCATTTCAGTCATCAGGCATATCATGAAAGTAGCAATATGGTATGAAGCCGGAGGCCGCCGCATGTCCAGCGTTTTGATCGTAGATGACAACCAAAAGGTGATTGATATGCTGCGCCGTACTCTGTCGTATGAAGGCTACGAAGTGCTGATTGCGATGGACGGGCAGCAGGCGCTGACACAGGCGCAAACGCACCGCCCGGATGTGATCGTCCTCGACTGGCTGATGCCCGGTCTAGATGGGCTGGAAGTCGCCCGCCGCGTCAGCCGCGCCGACCATATCCCCATCATTATGCTCACCGCCAAAGACGCGCTGGAAGATCGCGTAATGGGTTTGGACAGTGGCGCGGACGATTACCTCATCAAGCCGTTCGAGCCGGAAGAACTGTTGGCACGCATCCGGGCGCTGCTGCGGCGTTCACAACCGGACGAAGAAGACCGGATGCTAACCTACGACGATCTTTCGGTGAATCCGGTCACGCGGCAGGTGCGCCGCAGCGAACAGATCATCACGCTCAGCCCGAAGGAATACGACCTGCTGCTGTACTTCATGCGCTACCCGCGCCGCGTCCACACCCGTGAACGCATCCTCGAAGTGGTGTGGGGCTACCCGTTCACCGGCGACTCGAACGTGCTGGAAGTGCATATCGGCCACCTGCGGAGTAAACTGGAAGCGGGCGGCAAATCGCGCCTGATTCAGACCATACGCGGTGTGGGTTACGCGCTCCGCCTAGAGGAGTAATTCGCTGCGAAGGGGGTCGCCCGATGTCCATGTCCATTCGTTCGCGCCTCACCCTATTTTACGGCAGCATCCTCGCCCTTAGTTTGATGGGGTTCGGTGTGCTGCTGTATATCACGATGGAACATTCCACCCGTTCGTTCCTCGAGTCGACGCTGGCTGCCGAAATGCGCCGCATCGTACAAACTGACCCGTTTGCGATGGGTTATTTTCAGTGGCCGGCGGATTCGCTCGGTCAAAAGCAGAATTACTGGCAAGCGTGTGATGCCAAAGGGAACGTGGTCGGGCGCACCGACAACCTCGACGGACATGCCCTGCCCCTCAGCAACGGCGGCCTCGGTCAGTTGCAAAGCGGTCAACCGGTCTACGAAATAGCGTGGGTGCAGGACACACCGCTACTGGTGTACAGCCAACCATTGATCGCCGACGGGCAGACTATCGGCATCATACAGGTAGCACGTTCGATTGTAGATCAGCAGCAGGCGCTTACTACGCTACAAACGGGCTTGATCGCGGGCGGATTGGTGACACTGGTGATCGCGGTGATGGGGGTGTGGTTCGTGGCCGGGGCTTCGCTGCGTCCGATTGACCACCTGACGCGCACCGCCCAGATCATCGGCGCAGAACGCGATTTCCAGCGGCGCGTGACCTACGAAGGCCCGCAGGACGAAGTAGGCCGCCTCGCTACTACCTTCAACAGCATGTTAGGTGCGCTGGACGCAGCCTATCAGAAAGTGGCGCAGGCGTTGGATGCCCAACGCTCATTTTTGGCAGATGCCTCGCATGAACTTCGCACGCCGCTGACCACTCTACGCGGCAATCTGGCGCTGCTCCAGCGCGACCCGCCGATCTCCGAAAGTGACCGTCAGGCTGTGCTTTCCGACAGCGTTTCGGAAAGTGAACGCATGATCCGGCTGGTGAAGGATTTGATGACGCTCGCCCGCGCCGAACACAGCAGCACACTCGAACTGGATGATGTAGCGTTGCCCTCGCTCGTCGAAGAAGTGAAACGCCAGTTCAGCGCCCTGCCCCTGAAGCAAACCTTCACCGTGAGCGCCGTGCCGGATGTGAACGCTCTAGGCCGCCGCGACATGCTCAAACAGGTGCTGCTCATCCTGCTGGATAACGCTTTCAAGTTCACCCCCCCCGGCGGACAGGTTGAACTGCGGGTGGCGCTGGAAGCGGAGCAAATAGCGCTGCATGTGCGCGACACAGGCATGGGCATCCCGGAGGACAAGCTGCCCCTCATCTTCCAGCGGTTCTACCGCGCCGACCCCGCACGACATGGTGAAGGCTACGGATTGGGGCTGACGATTGCCAAAGCCTTGATCGAAAAGCAGGGTGGGACGATTGCAGTGCAGAGCCGCGTGGGGGAAGGCAGCGTGTTTACAGTGACGATACGCCGCGCCCCGGACAGCGCCCCCACTGCCAATTACCTGCCCGCCCTGCCGCTGCCAACGCTGGAAACGCACCCCATCGCCAAATAAAAAAGCACCCTTCGCGGAATTGCCTGCGAAGGGTGCTTTGTCACTCGTTCTGACGATCAGCCTACATGAACTCGGTCATCAGCTTGTCCAAAGTTTCCTTGCTGGGACGCAGCTTTTCTTCGGGCAGATGCGCCAGCGGGGTTTCCACCAGACGCAGGGTATCCGCCAGCGTGGGACGCGGCTCTTCGTAGTACAGCAGACCGGTGATGAACAGCTGCTCCATCTGTGCGTTCTCCAGCAGCGTCAGCGCACCGATGCGGCTGCGCGGGTCATGGTCGCGGCCAGCCTGCTTCAAGCGCACGAACGAGCCATCATGCATCCGCACGTTGATGACTTCGCCTTCGGGATAATCTTCGATGGCGATTTCTTCACGATCCGGCACCCAACCTTCGGGGATGAGTTCGATCTCGTGCAGCGGAATTTCGTTGGCCTTGCCGTAGTCGTAGCTCTTGTTCGAGGTGGGCGTGTTGTTGAAGGTCACGCACGGGCT
>CAIVEA010000199.1 GCA_903904765.1 uncultured Chloroflexota bacterium | reverse complement strand
TGCACACGCCCATCGGCATCCCAGCGGCGTAACCAGCCTTGCAGCGTCAGCAATACCGTCGAGTCCGGGAAGTCATAGGCGATTTGCGGCTCAACCTCGTCGGTCAGCGGGGCGAGATGCACCAGCGGGGCACTCCGCCAGCTTGCCGGAATATCGGCACGGGTGATCTTGGAGGCCACCTCGCGCAGATATTGCACGCGCCCGCCGGGGCCATAGATGTTCTCAAACGTGCTGGTGGCCTCTCCGGGGATAATCACCAGTTCATCGGCATACGGCTGGAGTCCTTCCAGCAGTGGTTCGCCGGGGGCGGCGCTGCTGAGTACGCCGGTTTTCAGGCCGAACGACTGCACCACACGCGCAGCATAAGACACCGTGCCGCCCAACATGCGCCCTTGCGGGGTCAAATCAGCCGTCAGATGTCCGATCAACAGATATTCAGGTGTCATTCGCCGCCTACTTCGGAATAATCGTGACTTTGCGCGAGTTCCCCTCGCCTACACTCTTGGTATGCACATCCTCACGCCCACGCAGCGCCATGTGAATGATGCGCCGTTCATACGGGGGCATCGGTTCCAGCGTGACGGTGCGCTGGCTACGTGCTGCTTGATCGGCCATGCGAATCGCCAGATCATGCAGCATCTTGGAGCGACGTGCTTTGTAGCCTGCCGCATCCACCACGATATTGGCACGGTGCTGAAGTTCGCGGCTGGCAATCAAACGGGTGATGTACTGCAAAGCATTGAGCGTTTCACCCCGGCGACCAATCAAGGCGTTCATGTTCGGACCGGTGATGTCCAGTAACCACGGATTAGTGTTGTCTTCGGGCGAAGGCGTAGCAGCCCGCCGCACCACAATTTCAGAACGGCGAATCTGCATGCGCTCCAGCAGTTCTTCCAGCACGACCTTACCCACTTTGGCATCTTCATCCATCGCAGCTTCGTCGGTGATGACCAGCGTATCCTCTAGCAGCGAGAGCGCCTCTTCGTCGCTCTCCTCCGGCGTGATCTCCTCTGCCGCAGACTTAGCGGACATGGGTTCGGCAATTGGCGTACTCACCACGCTGGCAGAAGGAACAGCACTGCGAAATAACTTCAAACGAACACGCGCAGGATGTGCGCCAATCCCAAACACACCCCGGCTCGGTTCTTCTAACACTTCCACAATTACATCCGATGGGGAAACACCGCCCAATTCAGCCAGCCCTTTGCTGATGGCCTCTTCAACGGTCTCGCCCGTAGTCTCAATCGAACGTTCGGCGCTCATACTCTCAGTCCTTGTCATAAACCGCGTAAGGGGCGGGTTCCACTGTGAAACATCCGCCCCATTACACCGCGAATCTAGTCTTTTGTACTGTGTAGTCCGTTGATAATAGGCCAAACTCCGCGCTTGCGCTACTTCGCAGATTTGGTCTTCGTTTTGGTCTTGGGGCCGCGGGACTTGGGCGGCTCTTTATCCTCTGCCTTCGCAGACGGCGTGGGTTCGACCACTTCTTCATCTTCATCCGCTGCCGCACCGCTGAAACCGACCTGCGCCGCCGCAGACTTTTCTGCTTCCAACTGTGCCTTTAGCGTGCGCTTACCCGTCAGGACAGGCGCGCCCGCAGCCGACTTCTTGGGCAGAAAACTGAACACGTTTTCCCATTTGGCCTGACCGTTCCACACATACTGACCGATGCTGACCAGATTGGAAACAATGAAGTAGATGGAAAGACCCACTGAGAACGATAGCGAGAACATGCCCATCATGATCGGCATCACCGTCGTCATGGATTGCGTCATGGCCTGCGCCTGACTGGGCTGCCCGTCGCCAGACGATTGCTGTTGCGGGGGCGTGAGCATCTTAGACTGCACATAAGTCGTCACCAGAACCAGCGCCGGCAGCACCAGCGCATAGCCCGGATTAGCCGTCGGTGCTTGCGTGAGATCCATCCCGATCCAGACGTTATTCAATGGGACGAGTTGATCCAACCCAGACACCAAAAAACGCCCGGAAAGGTCAATCAACTGAAGCGGCGTGGCCGCCAACGCATGATTGATCGCCTGATACAGCCCGATCCAGATCGGGAACTGAATCAGCAACGGGAGGCAACCGCCCAGCGGGTTTACACCCTTCTCGCGGTACAGGCGCATCTGTTCCTGCGCCAGTTTCTCACGGTCATTCTTGTACTTGTCTTGCAGCCGCTTCATTTCCGGCTGAAGTTCTTGCATGATTTTGCTGGAGCGCATCTGCTGCGCCGTCAGCGGGTACATAATCAGGCGAACCGCAATCGTGAACAGAACAATCGCCACCACCGCACTGTTGCCAAATACCGAATACAACAGCGTCAAGACGGTGATGAACGGATTGAGGATTAAATCCCACATGAATTACCGCACTCCTCCGCCTTTACTGGAAGGCGTATAACCACTTGCTCTCGCCATTATCCAGCGTGTAGGCTGTCATCAATTGTCCGGTGGATAGCGTAGTGACTACGACATACGGCTCCGAAATATCCACGCCATCCTCAGGACGAACGAGAATGAGATCGGAGAGAATCTGGGCAGATAGTTCACGCACCAGCGGCACACCTTCAGAGTCGATGATCGAAGAACCATCATCACGGTTCAGCCAGTACAGCTTCTGATCGCGGGCGGCCACCAGTATCCGATCTTCATACACCAGCGGGGTCGCTCGGATTGCACCAGCGGCTAACTTCTGTCGCTTCCACACTTCGGTCAGCCCATTGGCGGTGTCCAGCGCATATACGCTGCCACCTAGATCGCCCATATAGAGGATGTCGCCCACGAAGGCAGGCGAACCCCACACCCAATCATCCGTCACATATTCGCTGGTGATTTCGCCCGTCAGCGACACTTCAAACAACTTGCGGGCGAACGAACCTACGTACAGCTTGCCGTTGTGCAGCACAGGTGTCCCCGTGACCGCACCTTGCAGATCGAGTTTCCACGCCAGTTCGCCCGTCTCGGCATTCACCGCATACAGGAAATGATCGAGCGAGGAGAAATACAGTGTGCCGTTATCCAGTAGCGGTTTAGACCAAACGCCGTGTTCCGTTGTGAACGTCCACACCACATCATACGTATCCCGATCCAGCGCCACGACATCTTTGGCGCTCAAACCGATGTAGATACGCTGGTCATCCATGAGCAGATCAGCCACCGTATGCCCGGTGCGTCCGGCAATCGTAATGCCCTCCGCACCCGTTGAACGCGGGGCAGCAGCATCAATCTGATAGATATGCTGATCCCACGAGATTGCCAGCAATTGGTCAGCGCCATCCACTTGATATTGCACGGGCAGCGAGAAGAACTGCCGCGCCGCGCCTTCGACCTTATACTGCCACACACGCGGGTTGCCATTTTCGTCACTACGGGGCTGGCAGTCTTGCGGATCGAGCAAGACCGTCCCCTTGCCATCGGCAGGGTTCACCAGCAGAATGCGCTCGTCATAGGCCACCAGAATCGAAGTTGTTTTCTGGTCTTTGCAGGTGGTTTGAATCAAACTGACCGCAGGCCAACTCGTGCCCAGAGGGGCGGGGCCGCAGGCAGCCGCTAAAAGCATCAAAGCCAACGCGGCCAACAGTACCGTGCGCCGCGTCAGCAAAGAACGTATCATCAACAGATTACTCCTCACGTTCGGGGACAGGATCATATCCACCTTGATGGAATGGATGGCAACGCGCAATACGTTTCATCCCCATCCAGCTCCCTCGAATGACACCATAACGCTCGATTGCTTGATAGGTATACATCGAACAGGTTGGCTCATAGATGCATGCGGACGGCAGCAGTGGGGAAAGATAACGCTTGTAAAGCCGGATAAGACCTAACGCCACGGCTTTCATGAGGGTTCACTTTCTACTCCGATGATGCCTGCCCGTTCTAGACACATGCGAACGCTGTGCTGCACTTCTGCAAAAGACTGCTGCACCAGCGCCGACCGGGCAATCAAAGCGACATCGTAACCGGGTTGAAGTTGGGGATGAAAGGCACGCATCACTTCGCGCAGCACTCGGCGCATCCGGTTGCGAACAACCGCACCGCCGAGTGCTTTGCTGGTCACAAAACCATATCGGTTGTGAAGCATCTGATTAGGCACTACGCTAACCAGTAAACCCCGCACCGTATAAGACTGTCCTTCCGCCCGCAAGCGAGCGAAATCGCGTGGGTCACGCAGCCGATACTGCCGTTCCATCCCCGATGACTTAGGCCTTCCAGTTGACCTTCTTGACGTGATTGGGGGTCACGGTCAACTGATGACGACCACGACGACGGCGGGCATTCAACACCTTCTGCCCGTTGCGGGTCTGCATCCGCTGACGGAAACCATGAACGCGCTTGCGGCGGCGAATTTTGGGCTGCCAAGTCCGTTTGGTAGACATTCGCTGTAATCCTCGCTAGAGATGAATTCTTGAACCGAATTTGAGGGGTAAGTATATAACAGGCCGCAAGGCGTGGTCAACCCAACGCTTGCATCCCTTGCTTGATTGCAGGTATACTGGCATTTCGGTTACAATCCTACCGTAAGCAAGACCTTTCGTTTTCCCCTCAAAACCACCGTGGAGTTTGACCCGATGAAGCCAAGCCTTCGCTGGGCGCGCAGTTTCTCAGTCGAGAAGCAAGACATAGAATTTCTAACGAATTTGCTCTTGGAGCGCGAAACTCCGCTCGACACTGAAACACTTGCACGCGCCCTCATTCAAGAACGTATCAACAACGAAGCCGCTGTATTGCGTGAACGCTATCAAGATGCACGCCTGTACAACCCAGCACACCGCTACGATGTCGGTCAGCGGGTCATCTTCACCGAATTGGACTATGCTACAGCGGTTGTTCAAAACACCCGCATAGGCAACAATCAAGATTACGGTGATTTCACCGTCATCGCGGTCAAGTTCGACAGTGACGATCTGAACACGGCACGCAAACTACGGGAGTTCGCCGCCGCACTTGGCGCACCACACACACTCAACGACGTAGATCAGGAGGCCGACACTTTCCTGACCATGACCGATCTCGATCTGGAAAGCATCATGGAAGCCGCCCATGACGAGATCATCGAAAAGGTCGCCAATGGCCTGAAATCCTCGTCCGACCTCATCCACATGGCACGCAAATGGTTCCCGCGTGACCTGCTGATGGATGTCAACATCGGGCATCTGAATCTGGCGGAGGCTGTGCTGGACATCGCAGGCGGCGGTCCGATGCAGACCAGTGAGATCATTGATCAGATCGGCGGTTTGGGAAAAGCACCGCAGGGATTGCAGATTTTCTCGCTCAACTACGCACTCAACAAAGACAGCCGATTCGACGAAGTTGGCCCCACGGGTGAAGTGCTGTGGCATCTCACCCGCCTCGAACCACAAGATGTCCAGCAAACTCCGCAAATGCTGCGTTACACCCCGATTGACTATGATCGTTCGCTCCTAAACGCGGCGCTGCTGGAACTGGAAGTGGAAATTGGAGATGAGCATACCGCCGCCGATATCTCCAAAATCGCGGAGGCCAGCGGTCCCGTCACCATCCCATTGACGTACCCGCACCGTCGTCTCGGAACGCTGCCCCTCAGCCAGAACAGCGTCGCCATCTTCCCCACCGCCCGCCAAACTCCCCGTGTGTGGTTCACACTGGTAGATGGTCAGGACGGCGAAGAGTATTCGGCATGGGCGGTTCGCAAAGATCGCTATGTGTACGGTCTGGGCAAGTTCTACCGCAAGCATAAGCTGCCCATTGGCGCGTATGTGACAGTGGAACGTAGCACCGAACCCGGTAAAGTGATCGTCAACTTCAAAGGCTACAAACCGCGTACCGAATGGATTCGCCTGATCGTCCCCAAAGCAGATGGCGGAATCACCTTTGAAAATCAAAAACGAGCGATCGGTGCGGAATATGATGACCTGATGATTCTGGGTGCGGACGATCTGGCAGGTGTAGATGCAGCCTTCCAGAACGCTCAGCAAAAGAAAACCAGCCTCGCGTCCATCCTCCGCAACTTGATTCCGTCGTTAGGTGCGCTCACGCCTCAAGGCACAGTTCACGCCAAGACGCTCTATAGTGCGGTCAATATTCTGCGGCGCTGCCCGCCCGGCCCGATTTTCGCTACACTGGCTGCTAATCCTGACTTCCAGAACGTCGGTGGAGATTACTGGAAACTCAGCGGGGACTGATTCCGGCGGAGTTGTATTGGAAAGTAACGAATGGATGATACGCTATGTCCGGTAAACCAAGTTTCCTGAATAAACCGACGCTCGAAACCAAGTTTCACATTGACTACAGTTGGTGGGAAAAAAGCTCGGAAGATTTGCGTACTTACCTGCTCAGTCATCTGCTGCCGGAGCAGCGCGAACGCCTGAGCCAAACCACTGAAGCCCGTCGCGTGGATTACATTGATCCAGAAACGGGTGAAGTGTTCGAGTTGGACGAACTCGGCCTTGCCATTCAAATCGCCGCCGATGACCCGAACTTCATCAACCCCCAGACCTCGCTGGTGGATAGCGTGTTCCGCGTTTTTCTCGCCAACGGCAACCTGCCGATGAACCCGCATGAGTTGGAAGAAGAAACGGATCGGTCAGCGCAGACCATCCTCAAAACATTCGGCGGAACCACGATCTACAAAGGCATCCGCCCCATCCTGACCAAAGACTAACTGCACAAATAAAAACGGGAGCGCCTATGCTTGCGCTCCCGCCCCTTCAGCATTTACATCACGTAGATCAAGAACAACCGCCCCGACACAACTGGTACATCGTTACCCCTGCGAACTGTACCACATGTCCCACCGTATATTCGGATAAGAACAGCCCTTCAAGGATACCCTTCGAGTCGGTCTGCCATGCACGGGTCTTGACCAACCACAACCGCCCTTCCGGCGCGGCGACCTGCTGTGCTTCCGCAAAAATGGTCGCCGCAGGGCGCGTGGGCAAGTTGGACACAATTAGGCGATCGCTACCCAAATACCAGTGAAGCGCATTCCCGGCAGTAATGGTTACTATGGTCTCGTCAGGCCGGACGTTCGTTGCTAGATAACGCGCCGCCGCCCGCACATCTTCCTTGAAGTAGCGCGAATCGGTATTCAAATTGAACAATGATAGCGCATTAGAAATCAACAAAAACGACATCAAAGCCACGCCCAACCAGCGCGGGCGCATCCGCATACAACCATACGCCAGCAGGACGAAGAACGGCAACGCACAGAACAACACATAGCGCACGTTGAATGTCAAATCGGGACGCAGTAGCGGCACGCCCACAGCCGCTATCGGTGGCAGGAATATCCACAGCAGCAACAGTACGAGGTGACTGCGGTTATGCCGCCACAGGCCAAATACCCCCGACAGAAACAAGATCGCCACCACAACAGCCATCCCGACCACAATCGGCCAATAAACGCTCAAAGCCTGCGCCGCGTCGCTACGCAACTCATTGACGGATGGCCCAATTGAATAGCCGCTGGCGAAGGTGAAAAAGGTGTAGGGAAAGCCCAACAGAACATTGGCACGTTCCATTCCGATGCGCTCGGAAGGCATGTTAATTAAGATATAGAACCACGGGATGTAACATAAGCCAATCAGTGCATTTGCCACGAACCATTGGCGGAAATGCTTGCGTTGGCAGATCAGATAATGCAGCACCAGCACGCCGATCATCATCAGGGCATATAGGTGCGTATACAGCGCAACGACACTGACGACAACAAAAGCAGCCCATCGGCGGGTGGAGGGATGGTCTAGCGCCCGAATATAGGTGTAAGCAGTCAACAAGGTGGTCAACACCTGTTGGCTGTACATCCGCATATCCTGTGCATGCCAAACCAGTACAGCCGATACACTCACCAATGCTAGGGCGATGAGCGCCGTCTTTAGTCCCAACAAACGGCGCGTCAGTTTGAACACTAAAACTGCATTAAGCACATCCATCAGAACATTGGGGAAGCGGAGAATAAACTCTGAATGCCCCAATTGCAGCACAAAGCTAATCAGCCAGTAGTAAGCAGGAGGGTGAATATCTCGAATAGCCGGATTCTGGGCATAACGCAGTGTCTCAATCTCGTCATACCAAAAACTCTGTGCATCCAACCGGAAG
>CAIVEA010000198.1 GCA_903904765.1 uncultured Chloroflexota bacterium | reverse complement strand
TTCGAGACTTCCAAGCTGAACGACGAAGAAAAAGTGATCGCCAGTCAGGTGAGCAAAATGGCGGGCGCAGATTTCGTCAAGACTAGCACGGGATTCGGCGGCGGCGGCGCAACGGTGGCGGATGTTGCCCTGATGAAGCGCGTGGTCGGCCCGGAGATTGGCGTGAAAGCCTCCGGCGGCGTGCGTAATCTGGCGGACGCACAGGCACTGGTGAAAGCCGGCGCGACGCGCATCGGTGCCAGCGCAGGCGTGGCGATTGTGAAAGCCGAGCGCGGCGAAACAGTCAGCGGCGCAGGGAAGGGATACTAGGAAACAATCTTTGAGATGGAGTGAGCCATGACCACCCTACTCGATGAAATTGATGTACTGCTCACCCGTTTATCACGTGCCGAAAAAGCGGAACTGTTGCAGCGCGTGGCGCGTGATCTAGCGAACAGCGACCCCGGAATCGAGATTGACCCCTCGGTGAGTGGCGGTGAAGCCTGCATTGTCCGCACACGCATCCCCGTCTGGGTGCTGGTACAGGCGCGGCGGTTAGGGACGAGCGAGGTAGATTTGCTGCGAAGCTATCCGGCACTAAGGGCGGCAGATTTGGCGAATGCGTGGGCATATTACCGCGCTCACCGTGACGAAATCGAGCAGGCCATCGTTGAAAATGAGGCGGCATAATTCATGGCGCGTCTGTACGCTGATGAAAATTTTCCGCTGCCAGTGGTCGAAGTGTTACGGGAACTTGGGCAAGATGTGCTAACCGTATCCGAGAGTGGAAAAGCAGGTCAGCGAGTGCCGGATGAAGTGATACTCGCGTTTGCGGTAGAAGAAAAGAGAACTTTACTCACACTCAACAGGAAGCACTTCATAGCTCTCCATTCGCAAAAGCCTGCACATTGGGGAATTATCGTATGTACGGTTGACCCTGATTTTAGTGGACAAGCACAACGCATTCACAAAATTGTGAATGACCATCCAGATATGCGCGGTCTTTTGCTCCGCGTTCAGCGACCACTGGAATGAGAATGGACTGGACTGCGGCGGAACATATTCTGACAGTTTGCGGTAGAATGATGCAGATGAGTTGCAATTAGCCAGATGGAACGGCTGTAGCCGTATGAAATCGGCGGCGAATACCCTACCACGCCGCTGACCACCTTGCTCAAAAACTGTACGCGAAGGAGCGACAAGAATGTCTGAAGCACTGGGCATGATCGAAACCAAGTCTTTCGCCGCGCTGGTCGAAGCGGCTGACGCGATGGTGAAAGCCGCCCGCGTGGAACTGGTCGCCTACGAAAAGACCGGCGGCGGGTTCGTCACCGCCATCGTGCGCGGCGACGTGGCGGCGGTGAAGGCCGCTGTCGAAGCGGGTGTCCGCAGCGGCGAGAAGGTCGGCGAGATCGTGGCCGTCCATGTCATCCCGCGCCCGCATGTCAATGTGGATGCGGTTCTGCCGCTGGGTCGTACCGCCGAAGGCCAATCGGGGATGAAGAAAGAATAATCCCGCACCGCCCGCCGTCCTGCCCGCCTTTCGGCGTGGCGGACGGCAGCTTTGTTCCCCGCGTGGCACGCAAGGCGAGCCGCGTTTTTGGGCATGGATAGGAGTTTCCGGCATGATCCTCGCCGTTGTCATCGGCACGGTGGTCGCCAGCGCAAAAAGTGACCGCACCGAAGGTCTGAAAATGCTCTTGCTTCAACCCCTCGATCTGGAAGGGAAACCGAAGGGTAGCTACGTCGTGGCTTTCGACGCGATTGGCGCGGGCGTGGGCGAAGTGGTGTTGTATGTGACGGGCAGCAGCGCCCGCCAGACCCCCGCCACCGAAGGCCGTCCGGCAGATGCCGCCATCTTCGCCATCGTGGATACATGGGATGTGGGCGGGGTGGTCAAATACGAGAAGATGCGGGACGACTAGGCCATGAAATTCGCTCGTGTGATCGGTAATGTGGTCGCCAGCCAGAAGGTCAACGGCTTGCAGGGCGTGAAATTTCTCGTCGTGCAAGGGTTGAACGCCGCCCGTCAGGACGAGGGCGAACCGTATGTGGCGGTGGATGCCACCGGGCAGGCTGGCGAAGGCGAACTGGTTTTCGTGATCGCCTCTAAAGAAGCCTCGTTTGCGCTATCCACCAGTTTCGTGCCGGTGGATGCCGCCGTCGTGGGCATTGTGGATGATGTGGATGACCGCCCCCTGTACGATGCCGACAGCGTGGCGTGGAAGCACTTTGTAACCCCCAAGCAGTAGAAAGCGCCCCCCGATGTATCTAGGCCGCGTGAAAGGCACTGTTGTCAGCACCGTCAAACATACGCTGTTTGATGGGCGTAAGCTGCTGCTGGTGGCGCGGTTGAATCTGGACGGCAGCGAGAGCGAAACCTACGACATCTGCCTAGACGATGTGCAGGCCGGCGTGGGTGATGTGGTGGTGGTGCTGGACGAGGGCAGCAGCGCCCGCCAGATCATCGGCAAACGCGGCACGGGGCCAGCCCGCGCCATCGTCATGGGCATCGTGGAATCGGTCAGCATCGAACGCTAATCCTCCAAAATTCTCTATAAATTACAGACCTCGTATCGGAATTACTCGATTCGCTGAATCAGAGCATCTATCTTGTGCTATAGTGAAGATAGAACGGTCTATGTGCGATGACCTCAATGAAACACGTCCCTGAATCGAAGTGAAAGTGTTCGGAGAGGTGGATATATGTACACGCAAATCACCCATATCAAAGTTCCGTTAAATCAAATGGCTTTGTTCCGGCAGGTGATTGAGGAGAAGTATCTGCCCGTCGTGCGCGGACGACCCGGCTTTCTGGCAGGCTACCTGATGGAACAGGTGGATGACCCCGATTGCGCCCAGTTGATCCTGTTCTGGGACGACCATGCTTCGGTGGAGAATTTCCATCGTACCGGGCTGCTGCAAGCCTCCATCAGCATCCTCGCCAGCGAAGTCCCCGGCGTGACTCTGCACCGGGAAAGCTATCTGGTGAAAGTAGTGACGAAGGCTGCACGCCCCGAAGCAATGTCGGCCTAATCAGGCGGTCACGGGCAATGCGGCGAGATTCGGCACGGCTACGTAGCGCCCGTTGACCCAGCCCACAACCCCATTCACGTTCAACTGAACCCATGTGGCGGCGGCGTTGCGCCCGATGGCGGGGAACGTTTGCCCCAACGACACGCGGACCAAAATCACACCCGTATACGGATTCGGCGTTTGGCGCACGTTCAACTGTCCGGTGACGATCAGTGCCACGCTGCTCACCACCGGCGGTGTGACTGTGCCGCCCACCACCGGCACAGCGCCCAAGTTCACGATTGCCAACCAGCTTGAGCGCACCCACCCCGTCGTCCCGTTCACATTCAACTGCACCCAACTGGCATCGGCGTTCTTGCCCACCACCGTGTACGACTGCCCCAGCGTGATGCGGGCGATGACCGCGCCGTTGATCGGGTCGGGTGTTTGGCGCACGTTCAAATAGTTCGCCAGCACCATTGCCACCGCACCTGTCGGGCGCGTTCCGGTATTGGTCACGGGGACGGTCTGCAAATTGTTAACCGTGACGTAGCGGGCATTCACCCATCCGGTCTGCCCGTTCACGTTCAACTGCACCCAACTGGAGTCGGCATTCTTGCCCACAACGGCATAGCTCTGTCCGAGGTAGATGCGGGTGAGAATTGCGCCGGTATACGGGTCTGGTGCGGCACGCAGATTCAGTTCGGGCGTGTTGACCACGGCTGTCGCCGCGCCGGGGACGGTGTTGATGGGCGCGAAGGAATATTGCAGATAAGCACTACCACCCGCCTCAAAATATTCGATCAGGAAGGTATGCGTTCCGGCGCTCAGGTTGAGAGGTGCGGTGTAAGTGTTCCCCGGCGACAGTCCCCATTGGTTAATGACGACGTTGCTATCCACCACCACGCGCACGCCATCATCGGCTCGAACGGTGAGTTGATAGCTGCCCGCACCCAGCGTTTGCACGCTCGTCCAACGCGCCGAGAAGTTGTCGGCGGGGACGAGGGACGAGGGCGTTCCCGTGCCCCAATCACCACCGGGCAAGCCCACAATCTGCGTGAGCAGCGGCGGGCCGGCCAGCGCCGTGTTGCCGTAGTATTCCGCGCTCCAGTACACCTCTTGCGCGCCAACCGGAATCACCGCCAGCGCCAGCACCACGATTAACAGCCCGACCAGTCCGTAACGCAGCATGAGGGTTCTCCTGAAAGTCTTATTGTGAACTATTGCTATTCAGCATAAGTCCTTCAGGCCCCGTATCGCTCAACGCCTAACTGACGCGCATCTGACGGTCACATGACGCTCGCTCACCGCTGGCGTTTGAATATCTCAACCTCAACCCGTAGGCGGTTCAGGCGTGGGCTGGATGACACCCCGCGTACATGACCAGTAGCGGTACTGTTCGCCCACATACACCACGAAATCGGCCTCCCGCGCCGGATCGGGGGTGATCTCCACGCCGTCATCGGTCACACGTAGCACGCGCTGAATGCGCGCTAGGGGGCTGCCTTTGGTCCCGCCATTAAAGTCTATGATGTGGCTGTAATCGCGGTAAGCACTGATTTCGTCCTGCACCACCGTCCGCAGCCCTTCTAACTCCAGCCGATCCGCCGCAACCGCCGTCATCGCTGCGCCAGCACCCGCATCCAACACCCACACCAGCGGGCGCGGCGGACGGACGCGGCTCGCGCCGGGGGGATGCACCACGTTCTGCATCAGGGTTTGCACACCCTCGCGGATAGGCAGTAACACTTGCTGTCCGGCGGGCGAAACCGCGTTTTGAACCTCGTGCTTCTGCCGGAACAGGTAATACTCGACATCAGCGGTATCCAGTGAGAGCGCCAGCGGAGCCATACCCAGCACATCGGGCAGCGTCAAATTGGTGGTCAAGATGCGCCCGAAACTGTCCCACAGTGCTGGAATCTGCTCCAGACGGTCATCCGCTTTCAGCTTGCGCCACACTGCCCGCAACACATCTTGCTGCCGCCGCCCCCGGTCAAGATCGCTGCTGGTCTTGCGGCTGCGGACATACCACAGCGCCAGATCAGAGTCCATCGTCCAGCGCCCCGCTTCCAGCGTGAACATTTCCCAATTGGCCGCGTCCTGCGGGTTGAGTTCGGGCGATTTCAGCCGCCAATCGCGCAACGCGCAGTCTACGGTGATCTCGATGCCGCCGAGCAGATCAATCAGTTCGCGGAAACCGTCGAAGTTCACGCGGGCGTAGTAATCCACCTGCAAGCCGAGGTTGTAACGAATGGTATCCAGCAGCAACCCCCACCCGCCGCCGGGGAGCGCCTGTGTTTCACCGTAGTAGTAGGCGGTGTTGATCTTATACATGCCGTTTCCCGGCTGATACACGTACAGATCACGCGGGATGGACACCACCGACACCGCCCCGGCGCTGCGGTTGACCGACACAATCAGCAGCGAATCCGATAAGCCGGGATTGGCGGGGTTGCTGGTGGCGCTGCCCATCAGCAGGATATTCACGATATCTTGCCCGCTCTCGTCGGCCAGCGGCAGCGGGTCGGGGATGGGTTCGGGGGTATCCTGCGCCCGCACAGGCGACAGGAACAATGCAGCACATATCAGGGTGAGCAGCAGCATACGCGGCATGAGAGGATACTCCCGGCAGATGAACGCACTTTGAGCGTACCACGCTTGCGGCAGATGGGGGCGCTGATGATGCGCCGTTTCCCCTGCGGAAGCCCTGCGCTCTCTGCGCCCCCTCAGTTCTCACTTCGAGATACCCTACAGATCAACTTTTTACCTAAAATCTAAATCTTAATGTTTAGAAAATGGTTTTTGCGTTAACTTAGAATCAACACCGTTCAATCTGAATGAAAGGGAACAACAGATCATGGCACGACGTTTGGTTCGTATTCTGGTAGTGGTGCTGGCACTGCTGGCGCTGGTGGGTGTAGTTTCGGCGGATGGCGGCATCAACGGCGCTCCGAATGGGTATTTCGGCGGGGACAGCCTCTTTTGCAGCAGCACACGCGGTTGCTGGTTGCTGAACAGCAATAGTCCGGCGAACGGGTCAGTTCCCGCGCTGCTGGGCGAATTTGCACAGGCCGACATTCAGGCGGCGCTGGCAAGCTGTGCGGCGAGTGGCGAAAATGTGACGGTTGGTACAATTCAGGGTACGTATGGTCCGTTCACGCTGTCCGCGGTGTATGATGGCCCGAATGCCGACCCAGTTTGCTCGTTGCAAATCAACGCCTTTGAAGGTGCGGGCAAGGAAGCCAAACCGTATGTATTCAAGCCGACGGCGAACGGCGGTTATGCTTCGATTGCTGCGCCTGCCAAATCCAATTGCCAGTGGGATCTCGATGCGGGTGGTTGGGAAAGCTTTGATGGTATCCATTATGACGAAGGTTTCGATGTGGCGGACTATTCTCATCCAGAACAATGGGAAGACTCGAAATGGTTCTTCTATGTGGGGTCTGAAGTGTTCTTCATTGGATGGGTGGCTGATGATCCGGGTTATCCTTCTTGCCCGGTGCCAGCAGGTGTGTAGCTCACCGTTGTAACCGGATCGCATCTGGCACAGACGAATCTGTGCCAGATGTTTTGTTGTCTGGCAACGCACAATCAGACTAACGACCGCATAACATGAAGAATTCACCGCGTGGGGCTGTGCGGAATAAGGTGCATCGTCCATCTACCGTGAAGCGCGGTTCTGCTATACACTAAACACCATCGGCAATCGTCCATCCCGGAAATATTATGCTGCTTGCGCTGGATACGGCTACCACCACCATGAGCATCGCCCTGCACGATGGGCAAACGCTGCTGACGGAACAAACGTGGCCTAGTGAAAACCAACATACTGTCGAACTAGCACCCGCGCTGGAAAGTTTGCTCACACGCTGCGGGCATGGCATCGCCAGCATCACCGCGCTGGCCTGCGCCATCGGTCCCGGTTCGTATTCCGGGCTGCGGATCGGTGTGGCCTTCGCCAAAGGTATCGCCTCCGCCCGCCGCCTGCCGCTGATCGGCGTTTCCACGCTGGATATTCTGGCAGCAGGACAACCCAACTACCAAAACACGCTGATCGTGGTGGTGGCCGCCGGACGCGGGCGTGTGGCTGTGGCGCGTTACCAGTGGCGCAAAGGCAAGTGGGTCAGCCGGGGTGAACCGCAGTTGATGGACTGGGCGACGCTGTTCACCAGTGTGGATGGCCCCGCCCACCTGACAGGCGAGATCAGCGCCGAAGG
>CAIVEA010000197.1 GCA_903904765.1 uncultured Chloroflexota bacterium | reverse complement strand
CAGTTCATCCGCGACAACAACAATGGTGATCTGGGTACGATTCAAACCACTATTGGTAGTTCCGGTGCAAGTCTTGAAAGCCTGCTCGGTGCAGGTCAGGGTGTGAGCGAAAACATCGCCGCCGTCACCATCGGTGTCGAAGAACAGAACAACCTCGATGAATGGACGCAGCGTATCCGTACCGAAGCCGAGAATATTTTCGGCAAAGAATCGGTACGTGTGTCCGCAGCATCAATTAGCGATCAAGGTTTTGGTGGGTTCGAGTTAGTGCTAGCAGGCCCTGAGGAGGATATTCAGGCTATAAACCAGACCGTGCTGGATACCCTCAACACCATACCCGGCGTGACCAACGCCACCAGCGATCTCGAAACCGTGTCGGCGGGCAGCGGCAACAACGCCCCCCGCACTTTCATCCGCATTGACGGCGAAACCGCCGTCAGCTTCAGCGCCGAACTGGAAACCGATAACACGTTGGGCGTGACGCAGCAGGCCATTCAGAAGATCAAGGCGCTACCCGATCTGCCCACGACCATTCGTGTAAGTCAGGGTTTCAACAGCGAACTGCAAACGCAGGGCTTCCAAAGTCTGATCGTGGCAATGGGGATCGCCATCGTCATCGTGATCCTCATCCTGATGATTACCTTCGGGTCGCTGGTACACTGGTTCGACATCATCCTCAGCATCGTGGTCGCGCCCGTTGGCGCAGCCGTCTTGCTCACCCTCACCGATCGCGTACTTGGCATTTCCGCTATGATCGGTATGCTGATGCTGATCGGCATCGTTGTGACCAATGCCGTCGTGCTGATTGACCGCGTGCAGACCAACCGCCACGAACGCCACATGAACGTGTTCGACGCGCTCATCGAAGCCGGTGGTCGCCGTCTGCGCCCCATCCTGATGACCGCACTGGCGACCATCTTCGCCCTCATGCCGCTGGCGTTCGGCCTATCCAAAGGCGCGATCATTGCCTCCGAACTGGGGACAGTCGTCATCGGCGGCCTGCTCAGCAGCACGCTGCTCACGCTGATCGTCGTGCCGGTCATGTACAGCCTGCTCGCCCCGCTGCACAAACGTCTGGCGGCGCTCATCGGGCGCGAGGACTAACCGCCCCGTACAACAACAACCCCACAGTCGTCCGAATCTCGGAAAACTGCGGGGTGATGTGAAGCATAAAAAAACGGAGCCGTGTGGCTCCGTTTTGCATTCTCGATCAGAAGGCAGATTAGACCTTCGTGGGGATCAGGTCGAGCCGTTCGCCCACTGTCTTGAAAGCCTTGAGCGCCCGATCCAGATGTTCAATCCGGTGAGTTGCGGTGTAGCTCGTCCGCAGCAAACCGCCCTTCGGGGGGGTGGCCGGCGGTACAACCGGATTGGTGTACACACCTTCTTCAATCAGCGCGGCCCATGCCAGCACCACGCGGAAATCCTCGCCTAGCACTACCGGAATGATCGGCGTATTGCTGGTGCCAACGTTGTAGCCCAGTTCGTTAAAACCTTTCCGCATATATTCGGCATTGTTCCACAGGTTCTGAACATGCTGCGGTTCGGACTCGATAATATCCAGTGCCGCCAGCACCGCTGCCGTATTCGGCGCAGGCATCGCAGCCGAGAAAATGAGCGAACGCGCCTTATGCTGAATGTAGTAAATGACTTCCGCGCTACCCGCAATAAACCCGCCGATGGAGGCGAAGCTCTTGCTGAACGTCCCCATCATTAGGTCAACCTGATCGGTCAGGCCGAAGTGCGCCGCCGTGCCACGTCCGCCGCCCGTAACACCCACGCCATGCGCGTCATCCACCATGATACGTGCGCCGTATTTCTTGCATACCGCCACAATTTCCGGCAGTAAGGCAATATCGCCACCCATGCTGTATACGCCATCCACAATAACCAGCTTACCGCCATCATCCGGCAGCTTGCTCAGCACATTTTCGAGGCTTTCCACACTGTTGTG
>CAIVEA010000196.1 GCA_903904765.1 uncultured Chloroflexota bacterium | reverse complement strand
TGTCAGCCGCGCCGTAGCCGATCAGGGGCGCACGATTCGCGTCCCCGTCCACATGGGCGATCAGTTGAACCGGATGCGCCGCATCCAGTTGAACCTGATTCAGGAGTTGGGCCGCGAACCCACAATGGAAGAGCTGGCAGAGGGGATGGAAACCACCCCCGACAAGATCGAAACGCTGCTGGAGATCGCCCGCCATCCGGTGAGCTTGGAAACGCCGATTGATGAAGAAGGCGACTCGACCTTTGGTGATTTCGTGGAAGATGTCTCCAGCCCTGCGCCCAGCGAAGAAGTCGCCACCCACCTGTTACACGAGCAGTTGGACAAGGCGCTCAACCGCCTGCCCCCGCGTGAGGCGCAAATCCTCAAGCTGCGCTACGGGCTGGAAGATGGCCGCGTGTACACGCTGGAAGAAGTCGGGCAGACCATCGGTGTCACCCGCGAACGAGTACGCCAGTTGGAAGCACAGGCGCTTAACCGCCTGCGTCAGTCCTCCGCGCACGTCATCCTGCGCGATTACCTGTACGAGGAGTAACCACGTTGCCGCTGAAGGGTTCTCGCGGGCCGTGGCTCTGGCCGCTGCTGCTGACAGCGGTGGGCGTGGTGCTACTGCTGAACAACTTCCTGCTGCTGGGTGATTTCAACCTCACCGCGCTCTGGCCGCTGCTGCTGGTCGGGGTGGGCGCGGTGATTTTATTGCAAGGCGACTGGTCACCCTCTGCCGAAGCCCGCACCTTCGGGGTCACTCGTGGCAGCGTCGAATCCGCCACGCTGGAAATTAGCGCGGGCGAGATTGATGTGCAGATTCGCGGGTTGGAGCAAGAAGGCCGCCTGATCGCGGGGCAATACGCGCTCAACTCACGTCCGGTAATGCAGGTGAATGACACCCACGCCAACCTGAAAATGAGCCGTGCCGCCACCCCTTGGATTTCCTTTGCGGACTGGGAGATGGCGCTGACGCGGGATTTGCCGTGGCAACTGTGGGTCAGCACCCACTTGGGACAGGTCAACCTAGACCTCTCCACACTGATCGTTCAGGATATGCTGGTCGCAACAGGCATCGGGGACATTCGCCTCATCGTCCCGCAGGAAGCGCTGAACCCGCTGCATGTGCAATCGGCACTCGGCAGCATCCACCTGATTACGCCCGTCGGTTATCAGGTGCGGATTGTCGCACCCAGTAAACGCCTGTTCAAAGTCCATGCCGATGAGCGCCGTTACGAAGCCTTCGAGGACGGCGTGTATGTGGCGCGGGATGTACGGGACGGCGCAACTCTTATCGAAATTTTCGTGGGCGGCACATTCGGTGACGCTTATCTGACGTAAACCCAAACCCATTATGGCTTCTGGATTTCTCATCAGAGATGGTTCTGAACACGACATCCCGGATTGTCTAGCGTTAGATCACTCCTACACCACCGATATTGTCTGGCAGATGAGCGTTTCAGATGCGGCGGGATGGGACATCAGTTTCAAGCCGCAGCGCCTGCCGCGCACGCTGGAAACCCATTTCGTGCCGGACGAAGCCCGTTTGCAGGCCGCCCTGCCCCCCGATCAATGCTTCCTCGTCGCCATCGCCAAACCAGAACCTATTCTACTCGGCTACCTCACACTCCGCGCCAACCTGCCCCACCGCATCGCACTGGTACAGGACATTGTGGTATCGCGCCCCTACCGCCGCGCCAAGATCGGCACGCGCCTGTTGAGCGCCGCCCGCCAGTGGGCAAAAGAGCATCAACTGAACACGCTGTGCGCCGAGAACCAGACCAAAAACTATCCGGCAACGCAGTTTTTGCAGAGCGCCGGCTTACACTTTTGCGGCTACAACGACCACTACTTCCCCGATCAGGATATTGCCGTATTCTTCAGCCAGTCACTCCGTTAGGGAGTTGTATTCGTGCCAGACGCAATCGCCTCACTCTTGAATCTTGCAAACGAAATTCTCACCGCAGCCATTGTGGTGCTGACCTTCTCGCTGCTACTCTACAACCTCACCCGTAACCGCCGTAACCGCGTCGCCCGCACCTCGGCGGTGATTCTGGCGTGTGTCACCATGGTATCGGTGGCGGATGTGTTCGTCGCGCTGCAACCCACACGCGGCACGCTGGATGCGGTCGTGCGTATGCAATGGATCGGCATCGGCTTCATGCCCGCCGCCATGTTCCACATCTCGGACGCGCTGCTGGCGACCACTGGCCTGCCCTCACGCGGACGGCGGCGGCGGGTCACGCGGTTGCTGTACCTCATCGGCACAGTCTTTGTGCTGTCTGCCGCCTTCACTGACATCTTGATTCACCCCATCATTCACGGACGGACGCTGGATAACATTCTAGGTGGGCCGTTGTTCCCGGTCTATCTGGCCTATTTTGCAGTTGGGACGGGCGTGGCATTCATCAACGTGCAGCGTGCGCGGCAACGCTGCCTCAGCCGTGACACACGCCGCCGCATGGGGTATCTGCAATTCGCGCTGCTCACACCTGCGCTCGGCATATTCCCGTATTCCGTGCTGCTCGGCCTAAGCGAGACCAGTTCTGTCGGTATGCTGGTGCTGGTCAACCTGTCGAACTTCATTATCATCTTGCTACTGCTGTTTCTGGCCTATCCGCTGTCCTTCTTTGGGTCTCAACAACCGGATCGGGTGATTAAAGCCGACCTGCTGCGCTTTGTGCTGCGCGGCCCGGCCACCGGCCTGCTGACACTGGCGGTCATCATTCTGGTCACGCCCATTACGCAAATTCTCGGCCTGCCGGGAACGGATTTCATGCCATTTGCGGCCGTCAGTGTCGTCCTGCTGTGGCAATGGACGGTGGCGCTGGCGCTGCCCTACTTGGAAAAGCGTCTGATCTACTCCGGGGAGGATGACGACCAGCTCGCCCAATTACAGCAGCTGAGTGAGCGCCTGCTCACCCGTTCCGACCTGACACAACTGCTAGACGCGATTCTCGCCGCAACCTGCGATTATCTACAGGTCAGCTCGGCCTTCGTGGTTTCGCTCATGGATGAGCGCCCGGAACTAATCGGCACAGTTGGCCCCGCCCGTCCGACGGTGACATGGCTGGAAGACGAGACACAGAGCGTCCTCGATCTTCTAGCGACTCCTTCTGTCACCCAGAAGCCCAGCCTGTATGCGTGGCACTCGTACTGGATTGCACCCCTGCGGAGCAAGCGCACCGCCGGAGATACCGACGAACGCCTGACCATCGGATTCATCGGCATTCAAGCCCGCGCCGCCCAGTTCGATCTGACCGAGGACGAGCGCAGCGTATTCCGGGGGCAAATTCGCCGCGCTGCCGCCACACTGGACGATATTCGTCTGCAAAACGAAATCTACGGCGCACTGGAAGGGTTGCTTCCACAAATCAGCATCACCCGCACACGCGCCGCCGAAGTCGAATACCGGCAAGGGCGCGAAGGCCAAACACCATCCGAGCAACCCACCGCCAATTCAGGTGACCATGAACAGTTTGTGGAACAGGTACGCGCCGCGTTGCGCCACTACTGGGGCGGCCCCGGTCTTGCCAGCAGTAGCCTGCTCGACCTGAATCTGGTACAGGAGGCGCTGTCCGCCCATAATCACAATCCGGCGCGGGCACTACGGGCGGTACTATTGCAGGCTATTGAGAAGCAAAAGCCAACAGGCGAACAGAAAATGCTCAGCCCGGAATGGACGATCTACAACATTCTGGAACAGCGGTTCATCGAGCGCCATAAAGTGCGGGATGTCGCCATCCGGTTAGCATTGAGCGAACCTGATCTGTACCGCAAACAGCGCATCGCCATCGAAGCGGTGGCCGATACGCTGCTCGAAATGGAAAAGTCCGCGCCGGAGATTTAAGCATCATTTTGATCTATCACCGCCTGCGTCACCCGGTAAATTTCTTCCAATGAAGCTCCACGTGCGCGTTCCAATCGTCCCAACCGCTTCTGATACTGCTGCATGGCAAATGCCACAAAATCATCCACCTTCAAGCCGAAAGGCATCGGGTCGTAATAACTAAAAGCCTCGGTAATGACACCCAGAGCAGGAAGAAGCAGCGTATTCATCGTTGCCTCTGCAACATTCCATAGACGTTCATCGGCTGCCAGCAATCGAGAGATCAAATAAATCCCATAAGCGATATGACGGGACTCATCCTGCTTCAGAAGATCAATCGCATGAGTTGTACCCGGCATGAGCTGATTTTCGCGCAGGGCGGTGTAATACACATGATATCCGGTTTCAGCCAGCACGCCTTCCACGATCATGTTATAGGTCACTGAAGCTTGTATTTGCGCTTCCGGTGAGGAATCCACACGCAGGCGATCCAGCGCGTTGGGCAATGCATCATAAAACAACGTATGATAGCTAGGGGTATGATACCGGCTCAAGTCGCCAGAAAATCCAGTCACTTCCTGCAACCAGCGTCCAAAAAAATCCGTATGTTTAGCTTCTTCCCATAGAAAAGAGGTCAAGAACATCTCATCCTCGATGCGATTTTCTTTTGCCATCGTCATCAGCAGCGGCAACAGATCGAGAGTAACGGCCTCCTCACCGGACTGGAACACCGCCGTCAGTCGCAAGATCGCGTCTTTTTCATCGGCGTTCAGGCGTGCCCAATCTAAACGATCCTGCGAGAAATCAATGTCTGAAGGATTCCAGATCCCATATCGCTTGGCTTTTTCAAACAGCCTCATCGGTGGTGCATCACGCTCAAGTCGGCGTGATGTCGTCGCAAACGAAACATGTTGCCCCATCGTATCCTCCCCATCTCCCATCTCAACTCCTGTATCGCTCCAGAGTATACAATCTATACACTATCTAGCCGAGGGGCGCAGTTAACATGCCATCTTCAGCCTGTTAGCGGGATAGACGCTGCGATATAATAACCGACTCCCGAACTGACGTTCTGAAAGGTGTTTCATGCCCTCCTTCCAGCTTGTCTCGGAGTTCCAGCCCACCGGCGACCAACCCGCCGCCATCACCCAACTGGTAAACGGCTTGAGCGCCGGACACCAGCACCAGACCCTTCTGGGTGCAACGGGGACGGGTAAAACCTTCACCATCGCACAGGTCGTGCAACAGGTGCAAAAGCCCACGCTGGTGCTGGCGCACAACAAAACACTGGCCGCGCAGTTATACGCCGAATTCAAAGAGTTCTTCCCGCGCAATGCCGTCGAATACTTCGTCAGTTACTACGATTACTACCAACCTGAAGCCTATGTCCCACGCATTGACCTGCACATCGAGAAAGAGACGCAGATCAACGAGCAGATTGACCGTTTGCGCCTCGCCGCCACCGCCGCGCTGTTTTCGCGCCGCGATGTACTGATCGTCGCCTCAGTATCGTGCATCTACGGTATCGGCAGCCCGCAGGCATGGGGACGTTCGACGGTGGAACTATCGGTGGGCGAAACGATTCGTCGCGATACCATCCTGCGGAAATTGGTGCAAATCCAGTACACCCGTAACGATATGGACTTGAAACGCGGCACGTTCCGCGCACGCGGCGACACGCTGGAGATCGTCCCAGCCTATGCCGAAACTGCCTTTCGCATCCAGTTGTTCGGGGACGAGATCGAGCGCATGAGTGAGTTCGACCCGCTGACAGGCGAACTCATCAACGATCACGACCAGATCAAAATCTTCCCCGCCAAGCAATTCGTCACGGACGACGACAAGATGCGACAAGCGCTCCACGACATCGAAGTTGAGCTAGAGGAAACGCTGGTACAGTTCCGCCGCGAAGGGAAACTGCTGGAAGCGCAGCGCATCGAACAACGCACTCGCTACGACCTTGAAATGATGCGCGAAGTAGGTTATTCGTCCGGCATCGAGAACTATTCGCGCCACCTCGACCAGCGCCCAGCGGGCAGCCCGCCCTCCACGCTGATTGACTATTTTCCGAGCGATTATCTGCTGGTGATTGACGAAAGCCACATGACCGTGCCGCAGATTCGCGGCATGTTCAACGGCGACCGGCATCGCAAGATCACGCTGGTGGATTACGGCTTCCGGCTGCCGAGCGCACTGGATAACCGCCCGTTGAGCTTCGATGAGTTCAAAGATCGCATGGGGCAGACAATCTACACCACCGCCACCCCTGCCCTGTTCGAGCGCGAGATCAGCCAGCAAATCGTGCAGCAGATCATTCGTCCTACGGGAATCCTCGACCCCGAAATCAGCGTCCGGCCTGTCACGGGGCAGATTGACGACCTGCTACAAGAAGTGGCGCTGCGCGTGAAGAACGGTCAGCGCGTCCTCATCACCACGCTCACGCAGCGCATGGCAGAAGAACTCTCCGGCTACATCAACGAACTCGGCATCCGGGCGCACCATCTCCATGCCGAAGTGGAAACCATCGAGCGCATCGAGATTCTGCGCGATCTGCGCCTCGGTATATACGATGCGCTGGTGGGCATCAACCTGCTGCGCGAAGGCATTGACCTGCCGGAAGTCTCGCTGGTCGCCATTCTCGACGCAGACAAAGAAGGATTCCTACGCTCTGAACAGGCGCTCATTCAGATCATCGGACGTGCCGCCCGTCATGTCGAAGGCAAGGTCATCATGTACGCCAACACCATGACAGACTCGATGAAACGCGCCATCGAAGAAACCAACCGCCGCCGCGCCATTCAGCATCAGCACAATGTGGAGCGTGGCATCACCCCGCGCAGCATTATCAAGCAGGTGCGCGATCTGACTGACCGTGTGAAAACAATGGTGGACGAACAACAGGCGCAAACGGCTGGCGGCGCGATCAGCCTTGACAAAATCTCCAAAGAAGACATGAACAAGATGATCCGCGAACTGGAGAAAGAAATGCGGGCAGCGGCGCAGGCGCTGGAGTTTGAGAAGGCCGCCGCGCTGCGTGACCAGATCAGCGAGTTACGCGGGGCGCTAGTGGATAAAGAAGTGCAGGGCAACCTGCTGATGAATTAGCGACACACCACAAAAACGGGACAAAAAAGTGGGACGGCACATACAGGCCGTCCCGACCTAGGATTGATTTTCCTTACGCTGCTCGATGGCGGCTTTGTAAGCGTCCTGCCCCGGCTTAATCAGCACTTTGCGTGTGCGTCCACCGGCTTCGGCCTCCCCTACCACACCCAGTTCAAACATCAAGTCAATCATACGCGCCGCACGCGGATACCCCAAACCCATCCGACGCTGAATGAGGGACGCTGAGGCCTCCCCTTCCGCGATCACCAGCGCAATCGCCTGCTCTAGCATCGGGTCTTGCTCGGAAAGCACCTCACGGCGGGTCATCCCCCGCGCCCAAGGGCCAGATGGCACAACTGACCAGTGACCGCCCGCCGTCTGATCTTTCCAGTGCGCCACCACCGCCCGCACCTCGTCGTCGGAGACGAAACAGCCCTGAATACGCCTCGGCCCAGCCGCATCGGAAGCAAAATACAGCATGTCCCCCCGCCCAAGTAGGTTTTCCGCGCCCACACTGTCCAGAATCACCCGCGAGTCCGTGCCGGAGGCCACCGCGAACGAGATACGCGCCGGAAAGTTGGCCTTAATCAACCCGGTGATGACATCTACGCTGGGGCGCTGCGTGGCGATAATCAAGTGCATCCCCGCCGCACGCGCCTTCTGCGCCAACCGCGTAATGGTGCGCTCAGTTTCGTCTGGACGCGAAAGCATCAAGTCGCCAATTTCGTCAATCAGGATGACGATATATGGCATATATTCATCTTTTTGCCGCCGCCCCAGACGGGCATTAAAGGCATCAATATTGCGGACGGCGTACTCCTCCAGCAGCTTATAGCGCCGATCCATCTCGCGGGTACACCATTGCAGCACTTCGATGATGCGTTCCATGTCGGTTTCGACGGGACCAAGCAGGTGCGGCAGGCCGTTAAAGCGGCTCAGTTCCACCATCTTGGGATCCATCATGACCAGTTTCACATTTTCGGGCGTGTTGTTCAGCACCAGCGCCGTCGCCAGCGCCGCGATACATACCGACTTGCCTGAACCCGTTGTCCCCGCGATCAGCAGATGCGGCATCTGCGCCAGATCAACGCCCAGCGGCACGCCAGACACATCCCGTCCCAACGGTACATACAGGGGCGATTTGGCCTTCGCCATCTGGTCTTGCAACGATTTGCTCTCGAACACCGAGCGCAGCGCCACCGTACTCGGATTGCGATTCGGAACTTCGATGCCAATGTAGTTGTGACCGGGGACAGGCGTTTCGAGGCGCAACCGCTTGGCGGAAAGCGATAGCGACAAATCGCTCGCCAGCGAAGCAATCTTGTTGATGCGGGTGCGCTGAACCACATTCAACTGTCCCCACTCATCCACGCTCTCTTTGAACGGTTGCACCGCGAACTGGGTAACAGTCGGCC
>CAIVEA010000195.1 GCA_903904765.1 uncultured Chloroflexota bacterium | reverse complement strand
CTGTCCGGCGGCACGCATCCGCAGATAGGCGCTCAACTCGCCATCTTCGGCGGGCATCAGCACCGCCGTTGGCTTGCCCTGCTCATGCGCCAGATCGAACTCGATCTCTGCCAGTGAGCGCCCCTGTGCTGCGTTCGGCTCCCAACCGCGACGGTAGGTGATGAGGCACAGCACCGCGTCCGCGCTCCCCATGCGGGAGCGCACCCGTTCGGATAAATCCGCGCTGGCCTTGTCCTCTGCGCTCATCCACACCGCCTCCATGCCGGCGGCGCTAATCTGTGCCACCAGCGCACCACGCAACGAGTCGAGGTCGGGGCTGATGTCGGCAACGTAGATTTGGAAGGGCATGGCGATTCCTTTGCAGACGGGTTCATAGGGCGAAAAAGACAATTCGCAAGACCAATTTGCACGTATTGTAAACCGTTTTGGCAGTTCATACGTATTGTAAGTTAAGAAGCACAGCACAGCCGGATGCGGCCTGAAAATGCCCTTGTGAAATCAGTCGCAAAATTGACTGGATAGAAAATTTGTGCTAAAATTACGACATATCTGAACATGGGAATAGACAGGGTTTGGGGAGGATAGGATGGCGCAGGAACAATCACCACATACGCCGAACGACAGTCCGCAGAACCTGTTTTCAGCGGACACAGCCAACGATCACAATGCGGAACTGCCCCCGGCAGAACCGCCATCGGCTGAGATTTGTTTGTCTCCGCTGCTGTGGTCGGATTCAGTCGGGTTCTTTTTAGACGGTTAGTTTCTAAGGACGGATGAGCGCCAGCACATGCTCAAGGCGCTTCAGATCGTGTGCCAGCAGCCGCGCCAGCGCCCGCCCGCAATCTACCAGAAACGGATAACGGGCGCTGTCCTCGCGCTGCCACGCGGCATAGCGGATGGCCGCCCCAACCAGATCATCGGACGGGACTTCGGCGGCGTTCAGCACCAACGGGAAAAATTCCTGCGATTCGGTAAAAGCGACAATTTGATCCCGCGTGCATTGGATGACGGGCGATAGGCTCATCGGCGGGCGCGGTGGCAGGTTGTGGATGGGGTTGCCGTCGTAGAAGTAGCCGATGTTCAGCACACTAATTTCCATCGGAACCATGCGGTTACGGCGCTGATCCATCAGCACGCTGTTGTTCAAATCATCGGCCATCACCAGTTCGTTCACCAGCAGATCATCTTTGATTTCCACGCTGTAGATCAGGCCGATCACGCGGATCGCTTCGTTATTGGCGGCAGCAGTGTGGACGAACGCGCCGAAATCGTGACGCTCATCCACGCGGTTGCTCTGCGTGCCGCAGGCGAACCCGCGTGTGCTGGCACGCAGCACTCGTCCCACCAGCATATTGTCGTACACATCAGTCACGATAAAGCTCCTTCGACATCAAATGCCCCACACCCCGTTTATCCCCTTTCCAATATGAGAGGGGAAGCGAAGCGCAGCGAGGTGAGGCTCACAACTCATGGGTACGTTTGGAACTGCGGGCCAACTGTTTGCCCCACGTCTTGGCGGAGAACAGCAGCGGGTCGAGTTCGGGCTGATTCTGCCGCCACGCGAGGCGGATCATCTCTTCCAACTTGCGCTTATCCTGCCCGCTGACCACCGCAATCTCGTCGGCGCGGGTGAGCGCGTAAGGATACGGGTTGCGCCCCTGCATAGCGCACTGGTGCAGCAGAATGCCGTGCAGCGCGTCTACAGCAGCTTTGTCGCGGGCGACCCACACCGGCAAATCCACGCGGGCGATTTCGTCCTGATAGCCGCTGGTGACTTTCACATAGAAGAAGGCCACTTCGTAGCTTTCGCCGCGCTGCTTGTAGGCCAGATTGCGCGGGGAGTTCTGCACCATCAGCGCCGAACGTTCCCCCGGCTGAAGGATGTGGCGAAAGATGTCTATATCGCGCAGCCCTTCCAGATCGCCAGAGCCAAGTTCCGTCGTCCGCACCTCGTCGTCACTCAAACTGAGCAAGTGCAGCAAACGGATGACGAGGCGACTGCGCGTGGGCTGATCTACATAGCCGGCCACCAGCGCACCCGCATCGTGCAAGCGCACCAGTGCGCTCAAATAGCGGCGCGACAGTTCGACATGACCGGGGACATCACTATTCACCCAGAACAGTAGGTGATTGTCGTACAGGACGACCAGCGGGCGGGCATCATCGCGCAGTTCCCACGCACAACGCGCCAGTTCTTCCATCTCGCGCACGGTTCGCAGGCAGTCAATCGCCTTGCTGGGCAGCACGCGCTTGCTCTTGTCGCGCACATGGTCGGGATGAAAGACCAGCTTGGGTAGCGTGGCCTGCGTAGGGATGCGGCTGTCGCCATGAAAATAAGTAAAAATGCCGATGTTGGTCAGGTAATACGGCAGCCGCCACTTTTCATCCGGGTAGATTTGCGACCCATCTCCGGCGACGATGGTCGCGCTATCCGGTGTGGGGGGGCATGCGCCAATAGCATTGACTGGCTCATGGAAAGGGGCATCCAGCGGGGCAGCGCCGCGATAACCGCTGACATCCGGGCCGCGCACCAGTTCGATGCGCTCATGCACCGCATCTAGATCACCCGCCGCCGCCAGCCGTTCCAGCGCCACCTGCAAGCGGTCGCTCACATCAAAATCGAATTTGCCCGCCATGCGTCCGAACTTTTCGACCTGCTCGACCAGCTTGTTGAATTCCAGCGACACCACAACCCTCCCGTCTAGGTTGGATTCAGGTTAGCACTGGTGTTCTATGTTGTCAAGCAAATGCGCGAAGAATACACGCGATGAGGCCACCATTGCACAAAAGGGGGTTCCGGCCAGCCTGTAAGCCGCCTTCTGTCGTGGACGATCATCTATCTGCCACTGCTGTCACCAGCAGGGTCAAGCAGCCAACCCGGTGCTTTTTGCGGGACGAGCCGCCCCAATGCACCTGCTCGGCTTTGCTCCCGGTGGGGCTTGCCTGGCCGCGAACATTACTGCCCGCGCCGGTGGTCTTTTACACCGCCGTTTCACCCTCGCCCTGCTCTCGCAAGGCAATTTGCCTCTCTGTTGCACTTTCCGTCGGGTTTCCCCGCCTGCCCGTTAGGCAGCACCGCGCTCTGTGGAGGGCGGACTTTCCTCCCCCCGCCGAAACGGGGAGCGATCATCCAGCCAACCGGAACCCGCGTTCATTATAGGGCAGCGAATAGGAGGCGTGGCAGGGTGGAAATGGGGGTAAAAAAGGACACGACCTGCGCCGTGTCCATGAGAGAACGTATTTTCCCCTCAACCATGATCGCTGAGGGGTGAGGGGTGAGGACTCGTTACGCGGGTTAGCGCGTCAGCGTCACTTCTAACGTGCTGGTCGCGTAGTTGTAATCGCTGATCTGGACGTTCACCTGCCCGTCTTCCGGCACGGTGAAGGCCACTGTCAGCACGGTCACATCGGTGGCGTAGGCCGTTGCGAGGGTGGCATCACCCTGCGTAACGGTCAGGTTGGGGGCGGCGCTTCCTTCCATCACGCGCACGCTCAACTGTACGGATTCGCCCGCGTGTCCGGTGAAGCTGACCACACCCTGATAGGCTTTGTCGTTCAGATCAATGATCTGCGAACCGCTATCCAGCGACGGCGTGGGCTGGCGGGTGAGCGTGATCTGGACGCTGCCCGTACCACCCAGCGATTGCAGCGCCAGAATGTACGTCCCGGACTGACTGAGTACCTGCTTGAAGATTTCAGGGTCGAAGCCGGGGCCGCCGTCGTCGTCCGAGATGACTTCGTAGCCATCCGGGCCACTCAGCTTGAGCGAGGTGTCCACGCTGCCGTTGCTTAACACAACCACATTGATGAGATCGCCAGCTTGCCCTTCAAAGCGGTAGAAGATCGCGCTATTTTCCGGCGTGAAGTCGGCGGTCTGCGTCTCGTCGAAGGCCAGATCAGCGAGGGTGGCACGTTCCAGCGACAGAGTGTAGTTGCCGGATGTGTCCGCCGAGTAGCTACGGATATTGATCTGGTACTGGCCGCTGTAGGGCAGCGTGTACGGGCCAATCATCGAGTCCGTGCCGCCGCCGGAGTCGTCATTCTCCACAAGGCTGAGGCCAGTGCTGTCGTTCAGGGCGATATAGGTGTCGAAGTCCGGCGAACTCATACTGATGGTCAGCACGTCGCCCGCTTCGCCGCTGAAGGTGTAGGCGGCGCTGGTGTTCGCTTCCAGCGAACCTTCCACCGTCTGCGAGATTTCAATCGGGCGCACTTCGATGGCCGACACGGTGATGGTGTACGCGCCAAAGGCCGAGTCGAAACTGGTGAGTAAAACGGTATACGTGCCGCTGCTGGCGAGTGTCACCGGGCCGATGCGCGAGTCGAGGTTTCCGGCGCTGTCGTCGTCGGTCGCCAGTTCGACACCGTTCGGGTCTTGAAGACTCAGGTAGGTGTCAAAAGCTTCTGAAATAGCGGTGATGCTGATGGACTGTCCGGCTTCCCCGGCGAAGGTGTAGCGCACCCCGCTAGAATCCGACAGGACACCATCCACGCTTTGCCCGATGGACAGCGTGCCGTTGCTGGTGGGGATGGGCGTGGGCTGCGCGATGCCCCCTTGCAGCAGGTTGAGCGTAAATTCGCCCGTCACGCCACTGCTGAAGCTACTGACCACGATGCTGTATTCGCCGTTGACGGGCAGGCGGAAGTCGCTAATGCGGGCGTTCAGGTTGCCGCCGCTGTCATCATCGCTCATCAGCACCAATCCGGCCTCGTCGTTGAGCGTCAGAAACACATCGAACTGTTCGGATGAAGCTTCGATGGTGACGACCTGCCCGCTTTCGCCGCTGAAAGTGTAGGTCTGGGTCTGCGCGTCCAGCGTGAGTGCGCCGTTCACGGTGTCGCCCATCGCAATCGGGCCACCTACGGGCGGTGCGATCGTAGCGGGCGCAGAAGTCGGTTCAAGCGGGGCGGGGGTGGGGGTCGGCCCGGACGGGTCTACCATCGCCACCATCAACAGCAGGTTATACTCGCCCTGCGCGTTGCCTGCGAAACTGCCCACCTGCACTTCATACGTGCCAGCAGCGGGGATGGCGAAACTCTGGATGCGGGCGTTCAAGCTGCCGGCGCTGTCGTCATCGGTGGCGACAACGCTGCCATCCGGGCCGCGCAGTTCCAGATAGGCATCAAAATCGGTGGAAATCAGGGTGATGTCCACGATCATGCCCACTGAACCTTCAAAGCTGTACAGTGCGCTGGGCGCGTCGGCAGTGAGTGTTCCTGTTACGGTGGCGTTGGGCGGCGCACCGGGTTGCAGCAATGGAATGGGTGCGTTGGATGCTGCCG
>CAIVEA010000194.1 GCA_903904765.1 uncultured Chloroflexota bacterium | reverse complement strand
GCGGGATTCCTCGTCCGCAGTATCAAGATGCCCTGCGACAGATGGATGCGTATTTGTACCGTATCATCCAACTGAGGCGGGAGCAGGTGGGTGAGGATTCGGATTTGCTAGGGTTACTGGTGAGCGATAGTAACATGGATGATGGTCTGATCCGCGATCAACTGCTGACGATGATGATCGCGGGGCATGATACGAGTACGGCGCTGCTGAGTTGGGCGCTGTACTTGATGGGGAAGCACCCTGAGGTGATGGCGCGGGCGCAGGCGGAAGTGGATGCGGTGGTGGGTGACGCAGTTCCGCAGATGGAGCATATCCCCCGGCTGACGTATCTGGAGCAAATTATCAACGAAACGTTGCGGCTGTATCCGCCGATTCATCTGGGGTCACGCACGGCGGCAGTTGATCTGGACTTCGAGGGGTATGTGATTCCCGCAGGCACACGGGTGATGTATTCGATCTACCTGACACAACGGATGCCGCAGTACTGGGCTGATGCGGCACAATTTAAGCCGGAACGGTGGGCAGAGGGGCAGGCACAACCGCAAGCGTATACGTATCTGCCGTTCGGGGGTGGGCCGCGCAACTGCATCGGAGCATTGTACGCGCAGGTGGAAGCGAAAATCGTGCTGGCGACGCTACTGCAACGGCGAGAGTTGCGTCTGTTGCCACGCAGCGTTCACGCGCACATGGGGGCGACGCTGGAACCGCGCCCCGGCGTGTGGATGGAGACACGGGCGCGGCGGTAGTACTCACTCAGGCTTCGATGAGGCGCAGTGCGGCGGCGAGATAATCCGCGAAGGCGGCCTGTACGGGGGGCGACAACTGTTCGCTGAAGGCAAAAGTTTGTGCGCCGATGGAGATAAGATAGGCGGGTGGGGCGCTACCGTAAAGCTGATGTGCGCCGAGCAATAGGGCGGCAGGGCTGATGTGATGGGTGAACGCGCCCGCACGGTCATCGGTGGGGTGCAGCGGGTGAATGACAATTTCACCCGCTGCTTGCCGTATATCGGCATCGAGGAAGATCACCAATCGGGCGCGACTGATCGGCTCGGTCAGATCGGGCGTGAGTTGGTGAACGGTCAGCACATCCACATCGGTGTGGGACAGGAGTTCGGCTAATGCAAGCGCCGCCGCCTGTCCCACGCCATCGTCACCCCGCAGGGGGCTGCCGATACCGATAATGAGAATCATGCCCGCCGAACTTCGTTGAGCACTGTGCCATCCGGTGCGACAACCTGCACCTGCATGGGCATGTGACCGGCGGCATGGGTGGAACAACTCAGACAGGGGTCATAGGTGCGGATGACGGCCTCGACGCGGTTGAGCATCCCGTCCGTGATCTGATCGCCCTTGATGAAGCGTTTCGCCACTTGTGCGACACCGCGATTCATCGCAAGGCTGTTGTGACCGGTGGCGATAATCAGGTTGGCGCGTTTCATCAGGCCATTGTGGTCAATCTCATAGTGATGGATGAGTGTACCACGCGGTGCTTCGCTGATTCCGATGCCGACATCGTTGTTGGGCGAAGCGAAGGCACGAACATGGTCGCTGAGGATGTCGGGATCGTTGAGCAGTTCGGTGATCTTCTCCCATGCGTACAGCAGTTCGATGAGGCGGGCGTAGTGGTTGTGGAATGAACTGCCACGATCCACCTGCCGGAAGTCGGTCAACGCCGCATCTGCCAGCGGTGTACCGCATTTCTCGACCAGATTCAGCCGTGCCAACGGGCCAACGCGATAAATGCCATCGGGATAACCCATCGGGCGGTAGAACGGCGATTTGAGATACGAGTGCGGTTCGACGGCCTCAGCGATGTATTCCTGATAGTCGGCATGTTTGAGGCCATCCGCTATGATGTTCAGGTTGCTGTCCATAAAGCGGACGGGGCCATCGTAGTGTTCGAGGGTGTTGCCTTTGCCGACGATGCCCATGAATAGCGTGGGAAAGTTGGCGAACGACTCGATTTCCGGTTGGAAGTTCTGAATGATGCCTGTGAACCATTCCAGCGTGCGCTGTGTGATGGTGATGGCTTCCGGCAGCATGGTCAGCATCTGGTCGCGT
>CAIVEA010000193.1 GCA_903904765.1 uncultured Chloroflexota bacterium | reverse complement strand
GTTGTTCCACCTGCGGTATCGGGTTCAATTGTGAACCTGCGCGAGAGAGGTTTCTATGAGCAAACATATTCAAATAGCCCCTTCGATTCTAGCAGCGGATTTCACCTGTTTGGGCGACCAGATTCGGCAGGCCGAGGCAGCCGGAGCTGACCAGATTCATATTGACGTGATGGATGGTCGTTTTGCGCCCAATATCACGATGGGGCCGTTGGTGATCGAAGCGGTGCGCCGTGTGACTCGATTACCGCTGGATGTGCATCTGATGATCGTAGAACCCGATCACCTGCTGCCGACCTTGGCGCAGGCTGGTTCAACCACGCTCGGCGTGCAGTACGAAGCCTGCATACATCTTCACCGGACATTACAGACCATTCGCCAGTTAGGATGTAAGGCAGAAGTGGCGATCAATCCTGCTACACCGGTCAGTTTGCTCTCCGAAGTGCTGCATCTGCTCGATCAGGTGCTGGTGATGACTGTGAACCCCGGTTTTGGCGGGCAAGCGTTCTTGCCGGAAACCATGCGTAAAGTGACGCAATTACGTCAGATGGTGAATGCGGGCGGCTACAACATTGATATTGAGGTGGATGGCGGCGTGAACGTAGATACTGCTGCGACCTGTGTGGCTGCTGGCGCAAACATTCTGGTGGCTGGCAGCGCGGTGTTCTCGTCCAAGTTCAGTGTACAGGACGGGATGAGCAAGCTACGTGCTGCGATTGAATCGAAAAAGCCGGTCTAACCGGCTCTCTCTTGATTGCTACTCGTGATTTGCGCGCGGCGTTAAATCTTCGCCAGAGCCTTGATGCACTTGGTGCAAAGAATCTTGTGGGCGAAAGTGCCGTTCTCCATCACGCGAACCTTCTGGAGATTCGGCTTGAACTTGTGCCGCGTGGCGCGCAGCGAGTGGCTGCGGCGGTTGCCGAACATAGGGCCTTTGCCGCAAGTTTCGCAGACAGCCATAATCTTACCTCTAAGGGTGATATAATCCTTCAGAATGGTTGGAATGCTACCATACAGCCGATGGTGGTGCAAGGGTGGCACAGGTGCTTTGCGCTTTAGGGTTGATGTTTTAAGGGAAATACAACAGGGATGCGGGTATTGTGAATCACACTTTAGTTAAAACCTGCGATGGGGTGCTGCTCAAGCGATTGGTGGCGGGTGGTCTGAACTGGTTGAAGATCAATCAGGAAATCGTGAACCGGATGAATGTGTTCCCGGTTCCTGATGGCGACACGGGCACGAATATGTGCCTGACGCTGCAAAAAGCCTACGATACGATCGCGTCTTCCACTGAGGCGGCTGCTGGCGTAATGACGCAGATGATTGCGGAGGGGGCACTACTGGGCGCACGCGGCAATTCCGGCGTGATTTTGTCCCAGTGGTGGCGCGGGTTGGCAGAGACATTAACCGATCAGAGTGCTTTTGATGCGATTGCATTCGTATCGGCCTGTGATGCGGCCGTCAAACGTGCTTATCAGGCCGTGCCCTCACCTGTCGAAGGCACAATCTTGACCGTGATGCGGTCTGCTACGGCGGCATTACAGGTAGGTTCTAGCGCGGAATCCGATCTGGTCACGCTGTTCACCCACATGGCGCAGGCCGCGCAGGCCGCGCTGCTGCAAACCCCTGAACAACTGCCCCGCTTGAAAGAAGCAGGTGTGGTGGATTCGGGCGCGCAGGGCTGGACATACATGCTTGAAGGAATGCTGCGGGCGCTCAAGGGCGAGGAGACGGCGGTCAGCGAGGGCGGTGTGACGGCGAACCCGCAGGGCTGGCAAAACGCACTGGAGCCGGATGATGAAGAAGGCTATGGCTACGATGTGCAGTTTTTGATGCGCGGCACAGGACTGAATGTGGATGCGGTGCGTGCCGCCATTGCTGCGATGGGCTGGTCTACGCTGGTGGTGGGTGACGAACGCCTGATTAAAGTGCATGTGCATGTGCATGACCCCGGTCAGCCGATCAGTTATGCCATCGCGCAAGGCGTAGCGATTGATGATGTGGTGGTCGAAAACATGCAGCGTCAGTATCAGGATTATGTGAAGGCGCGAGAAACCCGCGAAAGTAAGATTTGCAACCCCGTCGAAGGGGTTGCGGTGGTGACAGTGGCGGTGGGGGAGGGGTTCAGGAATCTGTTCCTGAACGACTTGGGCGCGAGTTGTGTGATTCTGGGCGGTCAAACCATGAACCCCAGCGCCGAAGATTTCGTTCACGCCATTCACGACCTGCCCAACGAACAGGTGATTTTGCTGCCCAATAACCCCAATAT
>CAIVEA010000192.1 GCA_903904765.1 uncultured Chloroflexota bacterium | reverse complement strand
TATGTCGCTGCCGTGTGCGCCCGCGTTGTTGACCACCGCGCCGCCCACCGTCCCCGGCACGCTGGCCGCCCATTCCAGCCCGCTTAAACCCCGGCTCTGGCATTTGCGCGCCAGCACCGTCAGCCCCACGCCCGCCGCCGCCGCTACGTTGCGGCTGTCGTGCCAATTGCCAAAGTGAATCTCGTTGACATCGTTGATGACCACCAGCCCGCGAAAACCCGCGTCTGAAATCAGCACGTTCGCGCCGCCGCCCAGCACCCGCACTGGAACGCCCTGCGACCATGCCGCCTGCATCACCGTCGCCAGTTCGTCCACCGACTCGCGGGCGACATACAGCGCATCGGCAGCGCCGCCCAGCCGTGCAGCCGTGTATCGCGCCAGCGGTTCATTATGCAGCAGCCGTTCGGAATAGGGCGCGGGGAGCATCATCATGCGCCATCCCCTGCTCGTTTTCGCAGATCATCCACCAGCACTTGTCCGATGCGCGGCGCATCCCCCGCGCTCATGATAATGACCACCGCCGGAGAGGTCACGCGCTCGATCAAGGCCTGCGCGGTATCGTCCAGCGATGGGGTGTGCTGCGCGTCGGGATGCACGATAGCGGCAGCCATCGCCCCGCCCGTGATGCTATCCGGCGCGGCCTTCTCGCGGGCGGCGTAAATGTCCGTCACCAGCACATGATCGGCGAACTCGAACGCCCGCGTATAATCGTCAAATAAGGCTTGCGTGCGGCTGTAGGTATGCGGCTGCCATACCGCCCAGATCGCCCGATCCGGGTAACGGCTGCGTGCCGCCTCCAGCGTGACGCGAATCGCGGTGGGGTGATGCGCGTAATCGTCAATCACCGCCACGCCGCCCACTTCCGCCCGCAAATCGAAGCGGCGGCCAGCCGGACGGAAACTCCGCAGCGCATCCGCCGCCAGCACGAACGGAATATGTTCGCGGTAGGCGACAGCCAGTGCCGCCAGCGCGTTCAGGATGTTGTGCCGTCCGGGGATGGGCAGATGTACCGTGCCCAGAAATTCCTCGCCGGGCATCTCCTCAAACGAGAACACGTCAAACACCGTCCACTCATCCTCACGCCGCAGGTTCATCGCCCGCCAGCGTGCCCGCGACTGCTCGAAACCGTAGGTGATGGCCGGCTGATGATGCACCAGCCGTTCCGCTGCGAGGCGCGTGGTATATTCATCCCCAGCGAAGGCCACCAGCAGCCCTTTTTCGGGCAGCCGCGCCACGAACGTGCGGAACGAATTAACCATGCCATCGAACGTCGGGAAGAAGTCCGGGTGGTCGTATTCCATGCTGGTCACAATGGCAATATCGGGGTTCAACCCGTGAAACATATTGTCGTATTCGTCAGCTTCGATCACGAAATGCACGCCTTTGCCCAGCGCGGCATTCGTCCCTGTGCTGCCCATCACGCCGCCCACGATGTAGCTGGGGTCGCGCCCGCATTCGTGCAAGATGTGCGCCACCATCGAGGTCGTCGTAGTTTTGCCGTGCGTCCCCGCCACCGCGATCACGCGCTTGCCGGTCATCAGGTCAGCCATGATGTCCTGCCGCTTGAAAACCGCGATACACTGTTCGCGGGCGGCGGCCACTTCCACATGATCGGCAGGTACGGCGGACGAGATGATGAGCGCGTCCGCGCCTTCCACATAGCGCGCATCATGTCCCTGATAGATGACCGCGCCATCCCGTGCTAACGACTCGGTCTGGGCATTCGCGCCGCGATCCGAGCCGGACACGCGGTAGCCTTGACCGAGCAGGATGCGGGCAATCGCGGATAGCCCCGCGCCGCCAATCCCCACCAGATGAATATGCTGCCCCGGTTGAATCTTCAAGCACTGCCTCGTTTCGGGCGCACTCCACCCTCAGCGCAAAATTTGAGGCTGAGGCCGAATGCAGTACGACAGGTAAACCCACGCGCCCATCTTATCATACGGCAGACAGCGGCGGGATACACGATTCAGTGTAGCGCAAATGGGGATTCGATATAACAAACAGGTTTGAAAACCGTTTTGATGAACGGGCTAGATCATGAACAGCACCAGCGCGAACATCAGCACCACCAGCACGATCATGCCCTGCCCGCCGCCCACAATGCTGCCCATCGCCACCAGCGGAATCGAGTTGATGGCCTGTGCGCTGATCGAATTGGGGGCGGGTGCGCTCAACAACGGCGCGAACGGATAATCGTTGATGTCCAGCAGATACCAGACCAGCCCCCAGATCATGTAGCCGTTCACGCCGCCCAGCAGCCCGCCGAGGATGGCATCTTGTGTGCGGTTGGTGTTCGGGGTGCGTTCATTGGGCGCAGCGGTGTTAAAACTGCGCGTCTGGTAGGCGAAATACATGATCGTGCCGAAGATGATGAGTTGCACAAGGCAGGCTTGATCGCGGGGGATGGAAGCCAGAAACAATCCGCGCAGCAGCGCATCGAACTGGTACAACACAAAGCTCACCAACACCACGCCAGCCAGCACCACGATTTCACGGCGCAAACCGCGAATCAAGCCTAGTATGGCGAAGAAGGCGGCGCTGACCCATAACATGCTGTACAGCGTAACCACAATCGGCTGCTCCCCGTGTGCGCGTTCTGCGTTCGATCAGATCAAGATTAGCACAAATACGAATAATAGGATGACCGCGAAGGCCAGCAAATTGCCGTCCCCGGCAGGCCCACCCGCCAACAAATACAACGGCAGTGCAGCGATCATATCCGCGCTCTGCGTGCCAGCCGGTGGCGCGGTAATGAAAGGCGACAGCGGGTAGCCGTTGATGTGCATGAAATACCACAACGACCCCCAGATCAGGTAGCCGTTCACCGCGCCCATCAGCGTGCCTAAAATGGTGGTTTGCAGGCTGTCGCGCCCGCCGTCACTTGCCAGTTTGCGCCCCAGCCCGCGTGTTTGATAGGCGAAGAATACGATCACGCCGAAGATCAAACACTGCACCACGAACTTTTGCTCTGGCGGCACATTCGCCAGCAGCACGTTCAGCAGCAGGTTGTTGAACTGGAACAACGCGAAGAGTGCGAGGATGATGCCCGCGAGGGAGATCAGTTCTTTGCTCAGGCCACGCTGGTAGCCAATGAAGCCAAAAAGTCCGATCATCACATACATCACCGCGCCCAGCTCGATCATCGCGCCTCCGCCATCTGGATGAGCGCATCTGCGCCCGCCTGCGCCGCCTGCGGGTGTGCCAGCGCCCGCGCCGCCTGCTGCATCGGCTGTAGCCGTGCCGGATCGTTCAGCAATTCCAGCACCAGCGGCAGCAGTTTGGCATTCATCTCGGCTTCCGGCAGGCAGATGGCCGCGCCCCGGTCAGCCAGATAATCGGCGTTCACCTTCTGGTAACGCCATGCGTGGGGATAAGGAATCAGCACGGCTGGCAGCCCGAAATGCGGGAACTCGCCCAGCACGCTCGCACCGGAACGGCTGACCACCACATCCGCCGCCGCCATCGCCAGCCCCATCTCCTGATGCAAATACGGAAAAGCGTGGTAATGGGTTGCATCCGGCAGCGCGGCGCGTTTCGCCTCAATGTCCGGCCAGTCCAGCGTCCCCGTCACATGAATCACCTGCACATGGGCGGCAAACAGGTCGGGCAGGCGTTCCAGCAGCGCATAGTTGATCGCCCGCGCCCCCCGACTGCCGCCGAACACCAGCAGCGTCTGCCGCGCCGGATCGAGTTTGAAATGTGCCAGCCCCGCCGCACGGGTGGCCGCTAGCATTTGCCCCCGCAGCGGATAACCAATCACCTCGGTGCGGCTGTTCGGGAAATAGGCGGCGGATTCGGGGACGGTCAGCGCGACCAGCCGTGCGAAGCGCCGGATCACCTGAATCGTCAGCCCCGGCTCGATGTCCGGCAGATACACCAGCGACGGAATCCGCAGCAGCCACGCCGCCAGCGCCACCGGCAGCCCCACCCACCCGCCGGTGAGCAGCACCGCGTCCGGCTGGCGGCGCAGCATGAGCGCCACCGCTTGCAGCGTCCCCAGCGCCAGTTGCACCGCGCTCAAGGCTTTGCGCGGCAGGCTGACCCCGTGTACCGGGCCGGACAGCACCTCGTCATAGGTGTCGAAGGTGATGCCGCCGGCCTGTACCATTGGGCGTTCAAAACCGTCCACGCTGCCCACGAACGACAACTTGGCGGCTGGCTGGCGCAGGAGGAGCGCCTCCGCAATCGCCAGCGCAGGATACACATGACCGCCCGTTCCACCAGCGGCAATTAGAATGCGAATTGGTTGTTGACCCTGCATAAAAACCTCACTCACACGGGATTTTAGCAGGTTTCATCCGTCTGTGCTTCCGTCTGTGCTGCGTAAACCGACAAAAATCCCCTGCCCATTGTGACAGGGGATTGCGAACTCGTCCATGACGATCCCAATGGCAAGCGCTGTTAATTCAGGTGATCGGTCTATCGCCGCAAAAGGATTGCGTACAGATCAGACCGACTCACGCTCGGGCGCATCCTCGCGGTTGGGCTTCAGGTAGGCGAGGACGTTGCGCCGTTCCACAGTAGCGCGTTTGGGCAACCCTTCCAGCGCCCGCACCCGCCCCACACTGAGCATCAAGCCCGTCGCGGACATCAGCACCACCAGCGACGAACCGCCGAAACTGATGAACGGCAGCGGCGCGCCCGTTGGCGGAACCATCGCCGTCATCACCGCGATGTTCAGCAGCGCCTTCAGCGCAATCCAGATGGTCAGCCCTGCCGCCAGCAGCGCCCCGAAATTATCCACCGAACGACGCGCCAGCCGTAGCCCACGCACCACCAGCGCCACATAGAGCGCCACCACCAGCGTCGCGCCCAAGAGTCCCAATTCCTCACCGATCACCGCGAAGATGCTGTCAGTGTGCGGCGCGGGCAAATTGGCAAACTTCTGCTTGCCCTGCCCCAAGCCCAATCCGGTCAAACCGCCATTGGTGAAGGCAATAATGGCCTGCTGCACATGGTAGTCGGCCTGCGTTACATCGGTCACGCTGTTCAAATACGAGTCGAGGCGGCCTTGCGCGTAATCGGGGCCGAAGTTCGTCACCCAGATCACGCCCACCACCGCCACCAGCACGCCCGCCACGCCCATGTGTACCAGATCAGCACCCGCCAGAAAGAACATGATCGAGCCGACCACTAGAATCGTCGCCGCCGTGCTGATGTCCGGTTGGAGCAGCACCAGCCCGCTGACAATGCTCACCAGCACTGCGAACGGCAACAGGCCGTTCGTCAAGCTGCGAACTTGCATCCGACGCGAACTCAACCACGCCGCCATATAGACCACGATGGTCAGTTCCGCCAGTTCACCGGGCTGAAACGAGCCGTTGATGAGCGCACGACGAGCGCCAAAGGTGTCATCACCGAACAGTAGCACCGCCACCAATGCACCAATGGTCATGAGCAGAATAATGACTGCCAGCCGCCGCCAGATGCGGTAGTCAACGAATGTCAGGATGACCATCAGTGCCACGCCGATCATAGCGTTACGGAGATGTTGCAAGAAAATGGTGGACTGGTTGCCGTAAGTCTGGTAGCTCCAGTCAAAGGTGGTGCTGTACACCATCATCAGGCCGATAGCCAGCAGCACGCCCACGATGACCAGCAGCGTGCCGTCCAGCGTCCCCAGAAAGCCGCGCCGTTTTTCGCCCACCGCCTCCGCTACGAAACGCGGCGTAGAGCGCGGGGTGGCACGCACCGGACGGGGCGCAGGCGCATCCGCAGCAGACGGGATATTCAGCGGTTGATCGGTCATACCATCCTCATCCTGCTCTTTGAAAGAACCCTCAGCCCGGAACACGTCATTCTTTCGTAGGAACACGGCGCAAACCGTGTCCGGTTGTCCTTCGCAAAATCAGGCGAACACCGCTTGCGCTGTGTCTCTACAAATCCCCATTTTTGCCTTACACCCTTCGCCCTGAGGGAGAAGGGATGGGGATGAGGGTATACCTTTCATTATAGCTGCATCACCAGCCGCCGGAAATGTTCCCCGCGCTCCGCGAAATCGAGGTAAGCGTCGTAACTCGTCCCCCCCGGCGACAGCAACACCACATCGCCGGCCTCCGCGCAGCGGGCGGCCTCCGACACCGCCTCCTCCAGCGTGTTTACGCGGATCACCCATCCGGCCTCCGCACCCACCTTCTGTGCCACATCCATCACCAGATCAGCCGCCGCGCCGAACGCCACAATATGGCGGCAGCAGGTACGGGCGAGGCGCAGCATATCTTCCCACGGCAGTTTCTTATCTTTGCCGCCCGCCAGCAGCACCAGCGGCTCATTGAAGCTGTTCAGTGCCGCCACCACCCGTTCCGGCGCTGTGGCGATACTGTCGTTGATATAGGTCACATCATTGACCACGCGCACCACTTCCAGCCGGTGCGCCACCGCTTTGAAATCACGGATCGTCGTTTCCATCACCTCCGGCGACACACCGTTCACGCCACAGATGGCACAGGCCGCCAGCGCGTTCAAAATGTTATGGTCGCCCCGCAGCGGCACGCTATCGCGTTCGCACACCACCCGCGTTGCGCCGTCTGCGCTGGCGCGACCTGCCACCATCAAACGGCTACCCGCAAGGAATGCGCCATCCGCCACCAGCTTCTGTGCGCTGAACCACACCACCTGACCGGGGGCGGACTCCGCCAAGCCCCGACTGCCGCTGTCATCCAGCCCCAGCACCGTCACATCGTCCGCGTGCTGGTGCAGGATAATCTGCGCTTTGGCGCGGGTGTAGTTCTCCATCGTCCCGTGACGATCCAGATGATTCGGGGTGATATTCAGCACGGCGGAGGTCTGCGGGCTGGTGGTCATCAGATCAAGCTGAAAACTGGAAAGT